>JALONE010000163.1 GCA_025455125.1 Bacteroidota bacterium | reverse complement strand
GTCCCGATTCGTCAGGATGCCGACCAACTGCTCCTGATCAACGATCGGAATTCCGGAAATGCTGTATTTCTTCATCACGTCCAACGCTTCGCGGACGGTCTGCTGCGGTGACAAGGTGATCGGCTTCTGGATCATCCCGCTTTCCGATCGCTTGACAAGGTCCACTTCCTCCGCTTGCCGCTCGATCGTCATATTCTTATGAAGGATGCCAACGCCCCCTTCGCGCGCCATCGCGATGGCCATCTGCGATTCGGTGACTGTGTCCATCGCGGCCGTGACAAGCGGGATCGGGAGCGAGATGCGGCGCGTCAGCTTCGTGCGTACATCCGCCTCGCGTGGGAGAACACCGGACCGAGCCGGAATGAGGAGCACGTCGTCATACGTGATCCCTTGACCGATGATCTTTGCAGTGGGCATGTGGGGTTGGGTGTCGAACGATTAGTTGAATGCGGCGAAACCCGTGACATCTTCGCCGACGATCAGCGTATGCATCTCATGCGTGCCCTCATACGTCTTCACGGACTCCAGGTTCGCCGCATGTCGCATGACGGGATATTCATCCAGGATCCCGTTCGCACCGAGGATTTCCCGCGACATGCGTGCGATCTCCAGCGCGTGATAAACATTGTTCCGCTTCGCCAGGGAGACTTGCGTGAACTTCACCTTCCCCTGGTCCTTCAATCGTCCGAGTTGCAGGCAGAGCAATTGACCCTTCGTGATCTCCGTGAGCATGTGGACGAGCTTATCCTGGGTCAGCTGAAACGCGGCGATCGGCTTGTCAAATTGAATGCGGGATCTTGCGTACGACAACGCGGTGTCATAACAACCCATCGCAGCTCCGAGCACGCCCCAGGCGATCCCGTACCGTGCCTGGCTTAGACACATCAGGGGCGCTTTCAATCCAAGAGCCTTCGGGAGGATGTTCGATTCGGGAATGAAGCAATCCTGGAACACCAGTTCTGACGTGACGGAGGCCCGAAGGGAATGCTTTCCCTTCATCTCAGGAGCGGTGAACCCTTTCGTCCCCTTCTCCACGAGAAATCCGCGGACCTCGCCGTCCAACTTCGCCCAGACAACTGCGACGTCAGCCAGCGTTCCGTTCGTGATCCACATCTTCGCGCCATTGAGGACATAGCCACCATCGGCTTTCGATGCCCGCGTGATCATCCCGCCAGGATTGGAACCGAAGTCGGGTTCCGTGAGGCCGAAGCATCCGATGCGCGTTCCCTGCGCTAGGAGTGGAAGCCAGTGGTCCTTCTGTTCTTCGCTCCCGAACTGATGGATGGGATACATGACGAGGGCGCTTTGCACGGAGGCAAAACTGCGGATGCCGCTGTCTCCCCGTTCCAATTCCTGCATCACTAGTCCATACGCAACGTTGTTCATCTCCGCGCATCCGTACTTCGCGGGAAGAGTTGCACCGAACAGTCCGAGGTCCGCCATGGCCGGGATCAAGTCCATGGGGAATGTTCCTGCCTGATAGTGCTTCTCAATGATGGGGATGATCCGATCGTCAACAAACTCGCGCACGGTTTGACGCACCAGCAACTCTTCTTCACTGAGAAGACCGTCGAGCTGCATGTAATCGATGCCCTGATACTTCGCCATGGGGAATTGTGCCGAGAAGGTGGGTGTCTACAATTATACACACCGCTTGGAAAGCGGATAAAAGTGACTCATGGTACCCATTAATCAAAGGAAAGTCAAGAAAACGGAGATCAGTGAACAGAGAGGTCCCAAAAATGAAGAGCCAGCTTCTCGGTCAACCCCACCACGAGCGACCGATTGCTGGCTCAACAAGAAGGAGATGCAGGAATTTCAGGGGAACAACGATTCCTGCATTCAAAGTATTACGGAGACCGCGGCGAGAAGTTACACCCTCTCCACCAACTTGTTCTCTTACTCCACAGTCCGAGTTCCGAACTCCCAATTCGGAACTGCATCCTACCCTTCGTTCGGCACCTTGATCTGGTATCGCTTGATCTTCAGATAGAGCGTCTTCGCCGTGATGCCGAGCGCTTGAGCGGTCTTTGCGCGGTTGAATCCGAAATGCGCGAGCACGTTCTCAATATGGATCCGTTCGACCGCATCCAGGGAGATCGGCTCAGAGACCGACAGTACACCGGGGAGGCTTTGGGGCATAGCAGGTGGATTCGTGGCATTCAACGCGACATTGATCCACAGATCCTGCGGTTCGATTCGGTCGCCTTGTGACACAGCGATCGCGCCTTCGATGACATGCTTGAGTTCGCGGACATTGCCGGGCCAATGATAGCGCAATAGGGACTGTCTGGCCGCGTCACTCATATGCTTTGTCTTGGATTTCCGTGCCAGGAAAAAGTCAACGAGCGGCAGGATGTCCTCGGGTCTCTCGCGGAGAGACGGGAGGCGGAGGTTGACCACATTCAGACGATACAGCAGGTCCGCGCGGAAACGGCCGGCATGGACTTCGGCTTGGAGGTCTTTGTTCGTCGCAGAGACCACGCGGACATCGACCGTCCGGTTGGTCGTCCCGCCGACGCGGCGAAATTCCCCCGCTTCGAGAAACCGCAGCATCTTCGGCTGGACCGTCAGGCTGATATCTCCGACCTCATCGAGGAACAATGTGCCGCCGCTCGCGACTTCGACCAATCCCTGTTTGGTCTTGACCGCGCTCGTGAACGATCCTTTTTCGTGACCGAAGAGCTCACTCTCCAGAAGCTGATCGGGCATAGCGGCGCAGTTGACGGCGATGAACGGTTGATCGCGACGCGAACTGTTATTGTGGATGAGCTGGGCGAAGAGTTCTTTCCCCGTCCCGCTCGGCCCCTGGATGAGGATGAACGCCTCGCTTGCCGCGAGTTTGATCGCATTCTGCACGACGGAGCGGAACCCGGGCGAATCGCCAATCAGGTTCGTCGTCTGGCTGAACTGAATGACCTCCGACTTGATCAACAGCTGGCGGTGTTCAATCGCGCGGCGGATCGTCGCCAGCAGATGATCGACGTCGTACGGCTTGCTGACGTAGTCGTAGGCACCCAGCTTGGTCGTTTCGATCGCGGTCTTCACGTCCACAATGTTCGTGAGCATGATGACTTGGGTAGAGGGGGAGAGTTCTTTGACCTGTCTCAACACTTCGATGCCGCTGACGCGGGGCATCTTGACATCGAGGAGAACGACATCGTAGACGTGGGATTGCAGGAGGTTGAGCGCATCGGCACCGTTCAACGCGGTGTCGGTCTCATATTCGGTCAGATCGTCGAGTTCGGTCTTGAGAAGAAAGGTGATCGATTCTTCGTCGTCGACAACGAGGATTCGATGCTTTTTGGACATGGAGGGATCGTGCGACTACGCGCCCGTCAGCACCCGTTCAACTGTCGTGAGGAGATCCACCAGATCGTACGGCTTGCTCACGAAGTCTTCGGCGCCGAGCTTCTTCGATTCGATGGCGTTCTTGAGGTCGGCGAAGCCGGTCAGCATGACGACCTTCGTCTTGGGGCAATGTTCCTTGGAGTACTTCAGGACCTCGAAGCCGTCCACATTCGGCATCTTGATATCAAGGAGGATCAGGTCGAATTCCTTGGTCCCGAGGATGTTGATCGCTTCCTGACCGTCACCGGCGCTGGAGACCTGATAGCCTTCTCCATCGAGCTCGGCACTGAGAACGATTCGAAGCGCTTCTTCGTCGTCAACCACCAGAATTCTGTTTTTCGCTGGCATGTGTGTGCTCCTCGCGGTCTTCGGAACCCAGGGGACCGCCCTCCCGTGTTGTGGCATCCTCGTAGAAACCTCCGCAAATGATAGGAAGAATCCCACTGAAAATCAACCGTTTCCAGACACCATGTTTGACAGTCAAGGAAGAAACTTGTACTATTCCATATGGTCGGCACAAAAACAGTGACAGTCTTATTGGTCGATGATGACGTCTATTTTGCCAAGGTCGTTCAGCGCCAGCTTTCGACATATGAAGGACGCCAGTTCATCTTTCTCTGGAAGAGCACGGTCGAAGAGGCGTTGGCTGAAATCGCACAGAATGCTGAAATTGACATCATTCTGACCGATTACGTCTTCCCCGGTGCGAACGGATTGGAATTCTGCCTCCAAGTGAATCAAATGGAAAAGCAGATTCCCATCGTCTTCCTCACGGGAACCCGCGATTTCAAGCTTGCCGTTGAGGCAATGAAGTTGGGTGTTGAGGACTTTCTCCTGAAGGAGGATCTTGTTCACTCACAGCTTCCCCGCACAATTGCGAAGATCGTCGACCTCATCCGCATGCGCCGACAATTGCAGGCGGTGGAAAAGCGGATGATGATGGCGGAGAGCCGATCTCAAGCCATTCGGGAGCTCGTCGTCACCGTATGCCATGAGTTCAACAATCCACTCGCTGCCGTGAAGATCAGCGCCGACCTGATCGATAAGAATGTTCAGACCGAGGACGAACGGAAACTGATGGACGAGCTCTCGAAGCAGTTCCAGAAGATCGAGTCCGAAATCCGGCGACTCCGCG
>JALONE010000162.1 GCA_025455125.1 Bacteroidota bacterium | reverse complement strand
GCTCGTACTTGCCGTCGTCGACCTCAATGGTCGTCCCCGGAACGACGCCGCGCAGAGCGAACTTCAACTCTGTCGCAGACCCCACCTTGATCGTCTCCTCCGCGCATGCCGGAGACATCAATGCAACCAGCGCTATCCCAATCGTCAGCAATCGCATTTTCATATTCGCCTCCCAGTCCTGTTACAGAATTACACTATCCACATCCATATATAACAACTCACATTTCCAATTTGACCTCAGTACGGTCAGATGTGATATGTGAGATGGCAAATGTTGTGAATCGGTGCTTTCACCCCCGCTACGTTTGCAGCAAATGAAACGCGAATCCCCCCACTTCCTCATCGAAATAGACCGCGTGCAGCTTCCCGTCCCGGAGGTCGCGCGTCTTCTCGTTCATCTTGACGCCGCGGCGTTCGAGGTATGCCACGGCCCGATCGATGAACGGCGTGCTGATGGCGATGTGGCCGTGCGTTCCCAAATAGACGCGCTTGAGGACTTCGAATTCGTTTCCGACGAAGATCGATCCCGGCGTGTCGCGCTGAGAGAGTCCAAAGATCGCTGAGAGGCGATCCGCCACCTCTGGCGTCTTGGCCGCATCCGCCATGTTCATTCCGATATGACGCAGCTGCATCCCGAGCATCAGTTTGATCGCCCGATCAGTCAGGATCCGGATCTGGTCGAAGTTCTTTGCAGCGATCAGGTCCGCCTTCACCATCCAGCTGCCGCCGCAGGCGAGCACGCTTGGCAGCTTCAAATACGCAACCAGGTTCTCTTCCGAAACGCCGCCGGTGGGAATGAATTTCATCTTGCGATAGGGTCCGGACAATGCGCGGAGAAATTCGACGCCGCCATTCTGCTCGGCAGGAAAGAACTTGACCACATCCAGACCAGCATCGATCGCCATTTCCACCTCCGACGGCGTCGCGACACCAGGCGTGACGGGGATGTTCTGCGACAGACAGTAGTCCACTACTTTCGGATTGAATCCAGGGGAGACGACCCACTGCGCGCCGTTGTCGACCGCCGCCTTCGCCTGGTCGACGGACAGGACGGTGCCCGCCCCGATGATCATTCGCGGAGCATGTTTCCGCACAGCGGCGATCGCCCGAATGCCAGCCTCCGTTCGCAGCGTCACTTCAATGCAGGGAAGCCCTCCCTCAATCAATGCTTCCGCGAGAGGTGCGGCATGATCTTCCTGATCGATGACCACAACGGGGACAATCCCTAGTAATCCGAGTTGTTCGAGAAACGGTGTCATGTTCACAATTCCGATGGTGAGTATGCAGTTACTTGCCGATGAGGAGATGCACCAGGTCCTTCTTTGATCTCGCAGTCTCAAGCGACCGCGCTACGACGTCAAACCCTTCCTCCGGCAATGCGACGGAGGCGCGGAGAAAGAAGGGATACATCCCCTGCCACTCATAGGGTTTGATGTTCTTCCAACTCCAGACCTTCTCTCCGCGCAGATACGGAAGCAGAAATCGGAGCGTTTGAGGGATACTGCGTCCGTCGGAGGTCGAGAAGTTCCAGAGATCCACTCCCGACGCATCGCCGAATGATGCAAGTAGAACGAATGCCTCGATGGTGTATTGCGTGTAGTGATTCGAGATCGTTCGTCCGAGTTCCTTCGGCATGGACCCGTCCGGTTCGACCTGAAGTGCTATACGTTCGGTCTTCGCTTGTTCCATGATCACGCGGGCCGTGTCGATCTTTCCGAGGAACAGCGCGATAGGGACGCGTTGAACGTCAAACCAGACACCGTGGTTGTTCGGAGTCTTCGACGCTTGGATGCCGTTCGGATGCGTGTGGAGCCAGTTCCAGTAGGCGGTCATCCAGCGTTGGAGGGATTGCTGGTCCTCATCCGACCAGAGGCCTGAGGGACGGATCAATCCGATCCCATCGATGACCTGGTACATGTTCCGGGTTTCGATGATCCCGGCGAATGTCGACTCCCGGCGTCCCTTGATGGCCTGCGCGAACCGCATGTTCGGATTCATCGCGGTCGCCGTATCGATGAACCACGTCTTGAGAAACCGGACTGCATGCGCTGCGTACTCATTCTTCCCCGTGAAGCCATACGCAAGCGACAACTTCCAGACAGACGAGCACATCGCCGAGAAGTTCTTCGAGTCAGTGATCTCGTTGATCTCGGGATTCGGCACGCCGTCCCGGCTCACGTACGGCAACCCGTCCGGCTTCGTCGTATCCGGCCAGTAGTATCGAGCCAGACTCATGTAGTCGTGCTTGGTGCCTCCCGGCGGTGTCTGTCGTTTCTCGACAACGGAGACGGGGAGGCTTCGCAATGCCTCATCGGCATCGACAATGAGTCGTGCGTGCGCGGCAGTGAGCGATGTATCACCGGATGCGATCCGTACCTTGACCAGACCGAGTGTTCTCACGTCCAGAATGTAAGGCGGCGAAGCAGCGGTCTGCCCGAGGAGGAACAGCGGCACGGCCAGCAGGAATGCGATGAAGCTCAGGCTGTATGGATGGTGAGTTCGCATTTGCTAGCGTGCGAGGATCAGGTGGATGAGATCCGAATCGCCCTTATCGGGGACAAAGCGTTTCGCCAATTTGCCGAATCTCGCATCCGGGTACGCGACATCCGCATGGAGGAGTACGAAGTAATACCGATGCCATCCTGGTTCGTCGATGTCTTTCCATTCCCATTCGCGATCGCCGTTGATGCAGGAAGCGAGCCAATTGTATGCACCGCGAATACTCCGTCCATCGTCCGTACGGTAATTCCACAGATCGACACCGAGATTTCGACCATAGGTGGCGAGCAGGCTGAACGCTTCGAGATTGAACATCACGTAGTGTCGTGAACGCGTGCGCGCGAGTTCGTGCGGCAGCGACCCATCCGGTTCGATCTGCTTGCCGATGCGTTCGGTCTTCGCCCGCTCGAGAATCCCCCGCGCCGCTTTGAAATCGCCGACGAAGCATGCGACTGAGACGGCTTGGACGTCGAACCACACACCATGATTGTTCGTTGCCTTGGATTCGCCGATGGCATTCGGATGGGTTCGCAGCCATTCCCAGTACCGCTTCATCCAATCCAGCATCCGTGCTTGGTCATCTTGTGTCCAGGCACCCGACCCATTGATCAGACCGATCGCTTCGACAACGCGATGGATCCCTCGTCCATCCAGAACTCCGGACGACCGGCCGTCGCCGCGACCTTTCACGTACTGAGAGTAGTTCAGGTTCGGATTCATCGCCGTCGCGCTGTCGAGATACCACTTCCGAATGTAGTGAGCCGCCTGCTTCGCATACTCAACGTTACCGGTAAAGTAATATGCCAAACTCAAAGTCCATGTGCCCGATGTAATACGTCCGTAGTGGTATTCATCTGGGATGTCTCTGGCTTCCGGATTGGTCTCGCCATCCCGTCTGATGTACGGAAGTCCGTCCGGCTTCGACGGGTCGGGCCACCAGTAGCGGCTCATGCTTGTATAGTCATGCTTGTCGCCGCTCGGAGGGATCTGCGGCTTGTCGACGATCGTGCTTTGAGTCGTCTTCAGGAGCTTATCGGCGTCTTTGACGAGACGCTTGAACGCGGGGAGCGCGTGGGACTCCTTGCGTTGAACCGCCTCGGCCGATGCCCGCAAGAGGGATGCATGAAGCAGATAGTTCCCTGGGGCAGATGGCTGGGCATGAAGCGTACCAGCGATAAACAGAGAGAGGAAAAGAAAACGGGGCTTGTGGTTCATTGATCAGACGCGTCTGAGAATGTGATACAAACGGACCGGGGCTGCGAAGGGACTCGCAACCCCGATCATAATACATGGAGATCACTTCATGAGCAACATCTTCCGGGTCTGCATCTTCTCGCCGCTTTGCAGGGTGTAGAAGTAGAGACCGCTCGAAGCGCCGTCCGCATTCCACGTGACGGTGTGGAATCCGGGGGCCATCATGCCTTCCGCCAGCGTCGTCACCAGCCGGCCGAGCATGTCATACACGCGAACCGCGGTGAATCCCGGTTTGTCGAGTCCGAACCGAATGCTCGTTGCCGGGTTGAAGGGGTTGGGATAGTTCTGGCCGAGCATGAAGGTGGCGGGGACGCCGTTGCCTTCCTCGATGCCCGTCGTACCGACAAGCGTGTTCGTTGTCGTCCCGGTCGCACGCGCGAGTGCAACATAGACCGCATTGCTGTTACTCAGGACAGGACGCGAAGCCTGGACGATAGAGTCAGGCACGATCACCTGGTCTGTCACGAACGTTGTATCCGCGACCGTTTGACCCATTCCGATCCATGTCGCCCGTTCGTCTGTTGAGTACGCAACGCGCAGATCCGTATTGTTCGAGCCAACACCGTCGGCAGCTTCATATCCCACGTCGAATCGATCAAGCGGGATCGTTGCGAACGCCGTGGGCGTATATGTCACTCGGTAGTATCGAACCGTGGAAACCTTGTCGATTCCGCCTGTCAGTGAACTCGTCCCGGTATTGGCGTCGCCGCTGATCGCCTGCACGGAGACATAGTGCCCGGTCGAGCCGCCAACAT
>JALONE010000161.1 GCA_025455125.1 Bacteroidota bacterium | reverse complement strand
CTTCTCCCTCGGCAGCTCGGGGATAGTCCTTCAGTTCGTTGAAATAGATCTCGCCGAGGCGAAATGCAAGAAGCGAGCGCGATTCCTCCGCGATGACGCCTCCGACGAGAGAAGCCAGTTTCTGCAAGCCAGCATCCCGATCGATGCGTTCGAACAACCGGATCTCACGCGCGGCTGCAATGGCTTGCGGGATCAGCGTTGAGCCAGGATATCGCCGCTCGAACGTCTCGAAGAATTCCAAGGCCTTGTCATGGTTCCCCTGCCGGCGTGCAATGCGGGCCTGGAGGAACGCAATTGCATCTCCCCAGCGCCCGTTCCCGGATCGTGACTGCAGATCGTCCGCGACCGCCCGGGCCAATTCCGGATCATCCGAAACATCAAGGAGAGCGAATCCTGTTTCGACCAGCATGTGCTTCCATGTGTCGTCACGGGGAAATCGCTGCTGATGTTCCTGCGCGATCTCCAGCATGGTCCTCGGCTGTCGAGTCCAGCGCGCGGCTTTGAACAGCCCCACAAGCCGCTTCGCGTCATCCAGCGTGACCGTGGTGTCGCGCGCCATCCGTTGATAGGAAGCCCCGGCTGCGGCCGTGTCACGGAGTTCCTCGCTTGCAAGCGCTGCACGATATGTCGATTCTCCTGCACGCGGTGCAGCGATAGCAGACGCGCGCAGATAATACTGCCGCGCGGCCGCAAGTTCTCCGGCGCGACCGGCAAGATCCCCGAGCGCGAGGAGTGCACCCTGTCGCAGCGCTCGCGGGGCCTTCGCAGAATCGTCCACGATGGTCTTCCATGTACGAACGGATTCATCCAAATGTCCCTGCATCAGGTGGAGTTCTGCGAGCAGTGCGAAGGCTTCGTAGATGTTCGGCCGGGTCCGGTACTCCTTGACGACTGCGGAGAGAGTCTGATTTGCTTCCGCCATTCTTCCCATGCCGATGAGGGCGCGGGCCGTGAGGATCAACGCTTGCGACCGCAGACCGGGATCCTTCGTTCCGTCCGCAACGCGGCGGCTTTCTGCACGAGCGTGTTCATAGTCCCCGTCGGCCAGTGACAGGGAGGCGAGGCGAATCCGCGCGGGTAGCACATCCGGGGTCGCATATTCCTGTGTCAGCGTACGAAGAACCCGGCGTGCGTTCTCGCGTTCGCCGATCTGTTCGTACAGTTCCGCCGACCGGAGCAAGGCGACGGGTGCATTTTTGCTTTTCGGGTGGAAGGTCTTGACCCGTTCGAACGCCAATGCGGCCTCGCGTTCATTCTTGACGGCGACAAAGGATTCAGCGGCATTCATCCATGCTTCGGATGCGCGGGGATGCTCCGGATACGTGAGCGCGAAATTCTGGTATGTGACCCGCGCCTCGTCATGGCGGCCGAGTTTGGTCTGCGTCAAGCCGAGATACAAGCGCGCATCCATCCCTTGTTGCGTGTTGGGGTACAAGTTGACGAACTGCCGGAATTGCTCCAACGCGAGGTCATAGAGTTTGTCGTTGAAGAGATTGACGGCAAGCTTGAAGTCGGCGTTTTCCTTCGAGTCCTGCGCGAACGCAGGAACGATGAGAAGCGAAAGGAGGAATAACAGGACGAGGCGTTTCATATAGGATAATAGCCAGAAATGCAGGGAGACACAAGGCGAACAAAAGAAGCGAATTGGGAATTGAGGATTACGGAATGCGGATTGGACAGAAACGGAGAATACTCAATCCGCAATTCGCAATCCGCAATTGAAAAGGCGAGCTTGACTGCTGCTCGCCTTCGTTCCGCACAATTGAATCTGTGTAATCAGTGTAATCTGTGGTATTCTTCTCTCCTACAGCAGCGCCTTCAGGTACTCCCGGTTCATCCGCGCGATATGGGTGATGGAGATCTCCTTGGGACACTCAGCTTCGCAGGCGTAGTTGTTGGAGCAGGCGCCGAAGCCTTCCTTGTCCATCTGTGCAAGCATGCGCATGACGCGCTCTTTCGCTTCCACGCGTCCCTGCGGCAACAGCGCCAACTGCGACACTTTCGCCGCAACGAACAGCATCGCCGACGAATTCGGGCATGCCGCAACGCAGGCTCCGCACCCGATGCAAGCTGCTGCGTCCATCGCTTCTTCTGCGTTGCGCTTCGGTACGAGGACGGCGTTCGCCTCGGGGGCGGCGTTGGTCTTCACCGATACGAATCCGCCCGCCTGCATGATGCGGTCGAACGCGCGCCGGTCAACGATGAGGTCCTTGATGACCGGGAACGGCTTCGCCCGCCAGGGCTCCACCGTCAGCTCGGCGCCTTCCTCGAACATCCGCATGCGAACGTCACAGGTTGCCATGCCGCGTCCCATGCCGTGCGCCCGGCCGTTGATCATCATCCCGCAGCTTCCGCAGATCCCCTCCCGGCAATCGTGATCGTATGCGACGGGATCATCTCCCGCCCGAACGAGATTGTCGTTGAGCACGTCGAGCATTTCCAGAAAGGACGCATCGGGGGAAATGCCGTCCACGCGGTAGGTGACGAACCGTCCTGGATCGCTCTGGTTCTTTTGCCGCCAGATCTTGAGTGTGAACTTCATGTCCGATGTCTCCTCACTTATAGCTGCGTTCTGACGGTTTCACGTATTCGAACGTCAGCGGCTCTTTGTTCAACTTCGGTTTCTTCCCTTCGCCGGTGTATTCCCAGGCAGCGACGTACGCGAACTTCTTGTCGTCCCGCTTCGCCTCGCCTTCCGGCGTCTGGTATTCCTCGCGGAAATGTCCGCCGCACGATTCCTTGCGATGCAGCGCATCGGTCGCGATGAGTTCCGCCAGCTCGAGGAAGTCCGCCACGCGTCCCGCCTTCTCCAGTTCGACATTGATGGTATCGTTGTCGCCCGTAACGCGGACATCCTTCCAGAATTCCTTCCGGAGTTCGGGGATGATCTTCAGTGCCTTTTTCAATCCCGCATCGGTGCGTCCCATGCCGACGGAATCCCACATCACCTTTCCCAGGCGCTTGTGGATGTCGTTCACGGTCTGCTTGCCGTTGACGGACAATAGCTGGTCGACTCGGACCTGCACATCCTTCTTCGTCGCAACGAACGCGTCATGTTCCGGCGTCACCGGCTTGAACTTGTTGGACGCGAGATAGTCCCCCATCGTGTACGGAAGGACGAAATAGCCATCCGCGAGACCCTGCATCAATGCGCTCGCGCCGAGACGATTCGCACCGTGGTCGGAGAAGTTCGCTTCACCCGCAACGAACAAGCCCGGGATGGTGCTCATCAAGTTGTAGTCCACCCACAAGCCCCCCATCGTGTAGTGGACCGCCGGGTAGATGCGCATCGGGTCCGCATACGGATCTTCGGCCGTGATCTCATGATACATGGCGAAGAGGTTGCCGTACTTCTCCTCGATCCATTTCTTGCTGTTCCGCTTGATCGCATCTGCGAAATCGAGATAGACCGCCATCTTCGTGGAACCGACGCCGAATCCCTTGTCGCAGATCTCCTTCGCGCGACGAGAGGCCACATCGCGGGGGACCAGATTCCCGAACGACGGATACATGCGTTCAAGGTAGTAGTCCCGTTCTTCTTCCGGGATCTCCGACGGCTTGCGGGAATCACCCGCCTTCTTCGGCACCCAGATCCGTCCGTCATTGCGGAGGCTTTCGCTCATGAGCGTCAGCTTCGACTGATAGTCGCCGCTGACCGGGATGCACGTGGGATGGATCTGCGCGAAACACGGATTGCCAAAGACCGCGCCGCGCCGGTACGCACGCCACACGGCGGTTGCATTGCTGGCCTTTGCCATCGTCGAGAGATACCACGCATTGCCATAGCCGCCCGTGCAGAGCACGACGGCATCTGCGATGTGTGTTTCCATCTCGCCCGTGCGCATGTTGCGGGCGATGATGCCGCGCGCCTGACCGTCTGCGACGACGACGTCCATCATCTCGCGGCGGTCGAAGAACTTCACGCCGCCGAGACCGATCTGCCGGCTCAGCGCGGAGTAGGCGCCGAGCAGGAGTTGCTGACCCGTCTGTCCGCGGGCATAGAACGTACGCGAGACCTGCGCGCCGCCGAACGACCGGTTGTCGAGCAGGCCCGAATACTCGCGCGCGAACGGGACCCCTTGCGCGACGCATTGATCGATGATGTTCCCGCTCACCTCAGCGAGGCGGTACACATTCCCCTCACGAGCGCGGTAGTCCCCCCCCTTGAGCGTGTCATAGAAGAGCCGGTACACGCTGTCGCCGTCGTTCGCATAGTTACGCGCCGCGTTGATGCCTCCCTGTGCCGCGATGCTGTGTGCTCGGCGCGGGGATTCGTGATACGAGAAGGCAAGAACCTTGTAGCCCAGTTCGGCAAGCGAGGCAGCAGCCGATGCGCCGGCAAGTCCGGTGCCGACGACGATGACGGTGTACTTCCGCCGGTTCGCCGGATTGACAAGCTTCATGCGGAACCGATGGGTGGACCATTTCTTTTCGATCGGTCCTTCGGGGATCTTCGAGTCGAGTACCATATCAGTTCCCTCCCATCAGGACGGTGGTCGAAACTGGAGCGAAGAAGTAAAAATAGACGGG
>JALONE010000160.1 GCA_025455125.1 Bacteroidota bacterium | reverse complement strand
AATATCGCCAGGAGTCCCTTGTTGCTCAGAACTCAGACGGCCAGGTTCTGTTTCAGACAATCGTCGGTCGGGAGATGAGCGTCGCGAATGATGAAGTCGTCATGGAAGGGCGAAATGCGCAGGTGGCCGCGCTGGCAGATGTAGATTCGGATGGGATGAACGAGTTGATCTACATTCGAAAGCAGCGGGGGGACGGCGAGTGGACGGAAGTGTGCCTTCGAAGCGGGGAACGCGCCGAGCCGATCTGGACGCATCGTCTGGTCCGATCGATGACCTTCGGGAGCGCCGAGGAACAGACTGAATATCGGTTCATCCCTCGCGGTCTCGTCGTTGACGATGCCGACAATGACGGGAGCCTCGAAGTCTACGTTTATGCGACCCTCCACAATTTCTATCCCAGCATCCTTCTCGCCTTGAATGCGTCGGACGGACGAGAGATCGGGGAATATGTCCACTTGGGTCGACTCACCGATATCGCCGTGCTGGACATCGACAACGATGCAGGGAAAGAGGTGATCGCGTGCGGGATCAACAATGCCTTTCGCTCTGCAGGCTTGGCGGTCTTCTCACCGACGGAAATCCGAGGGATGTCGCCCGGCACTGAGGAGTTTCGTCCGAAGGAGTACGAGGCAGGAGCGGAGAGAGCGTATCTATTGATCCCCCGATCGCTCACAGGCTCCGTCTTTCGTGCGCAGACCTTTGGCAACATGGCAACCCGGCTTGGAGATACCCGGACAGGCTCGCTGGAGGTGGGGGTGAAGGACTTCGATGAATACGTATCGGAATTGGGGGAGCGAGTTCAGGGTCTCCTGACCATGACGATGCGCAACGACCTGACGGTGAAGCGTGTCGAAGTCAGCGAGCCGTACGCCATCACAGCGGAAATCCTGCTCCGGAAGGGGCGACTCGACGTATTGCCAGACGAGGAGTATTTCCGAGAATACGTCAGAGAAATCAGGTATTGGGATGGCAAGGACTGGACGGCGAAACCAACCCTGCGGAAGCCATCTCCCCCCGTCGCACCCCGGTAATTTATCCCTCCCAAATATGCAGGTATTTTCTGCACACGTCACAAATGGCAACGATATATTGTTACCGGAGCGTCACGGGGTGCGCTCCAACGATAAAAGCCGTTCCGCAGGGGAGAACGGCTTTTTTCGTTCATACTCGCCTCTTTCCGAGCACCTTTGTCCAATGAACGATCTGCTTCTTCACTTCCTGCGGTGAGGTGCTCCCCGCCGACTGCTTCTGCTCCACGCTGGACATCGGGAGAATGAAATCGAAGATATCCGGGCCGAACGTTGGAGAGAAATGGCGCAGCGTATCCAGGTCCAGGTTCCCAAAGTACATCTTGTGGCTGACACAGTACGACACGACCTTTCCGGTGACCTCATGGGCGTCTCGGAACGGCATGCCCTTGCGCACCAGATAGTCCGCCATGTCCGTTGCAGCGAGGAAATCGGTCCGGAGCTCCTCCGCCATACGTTGTTTGTCGAAGCTCGTGTGGACGAGAAGATGCGCGAACATATACACGCTTTGACGCGTCGTGTGAACCGTGTCGAATAGGGGGAGCTTGTCTTCCTGCATGTCGCGATTGTAGGCGAGGGGAAGGCCTTTCATCATTGTGAGGACGTTCATCAGCGCGCCGTAGACCCGCCCCGTTTTGCCGCGAACGAGTTCCGCCATGTCGGGATTCTTCTTCTGCGGCATGATGCTGCTGCCGGTGGAGTAGGCATCGCTCGTGTGAGCGAACCCGAACTCCGCGGAGCTCCAAATCACGATCTCTTCGGCGAACCGGCTCAAGTGCATCATGGTGATGCTGCAGGCTGAGATGAACTCGATGATGTAATCGCGGTCGCTGACGGCATCGATGCTGTTCTCGACGATGCCGTCGAAGTGGAGTTTCTTCGCGACAAGATTGCGATCGATTGGAAAGGTCGTTCCGGCGAAGGCCGCAGCGCCCAGCGGCGACTTGTTCAAGCGTTTGTGGCATTGCTGGAGGCGCTCGAAGTCCCGCTCGAGCATGGAAACATAGGCGAGGAGATGATGCGACAGCATCACGGGCTGTGCGCGCTGGAGATGGGTGTACCCCGGCATGACCACGCCGAAGTATTTCTCCGCTTTGTACAACAGCACCCGCTGCAGGTTCACCAGCAGCCGGCTGATCTCGCGAATCGCCCCCCTGAGATACAAGCGTTCGTCCAGCGCCACCTGATCGTTCCGGCTTCGCCCGGTGTGGAGTTTCCCGCCCAGAGGTCCGAGCTTCTGGATGAGGCGATGCTCGATGGCCATGTGCACATCTTCGAAGTCGCTGGAGAGGTCGAACTTCCCCGACTCGATCTCCTTCTGGATCGTCTTGAGCGCCGTGCGAATGCGGCGCGCTTCCGCTCCTGTCAGGACCTTCGCGGAAGCAAGCATCTCTACATGCGCAATGCTCCCCGTGATGTCCTCCTGATATAAGAGACGATCAAGGTCGATCGAAGAAGAGAATTTGAGCGCTATCGCCGCAAGGGGTTCGCGAAACCGTCCGCTCCAGAGTGCCTGATGTGCCATGGGATGTTCCGTTCAATGGTTATTCCAAATGAATCACACCGTATGGTACGGAAATATCTTCGCGTCGGCAAAGTGCGTCACGGTCGGATTGCCTCATGAAGATACGCTTCAAGACCTTCGACCACTTTGAGAGACAGGTTTCGTCGAAATTCGTCATCCAACAGGAGAATTTCATCTTCCGGGTGCGACAGGAAGGCCGACTCTACGAGCACGTTCGGCAACTGCGTCGGAGCGTTCAGGGAGAAATTGAAGCTTCCGATCACACCGAATTGCCTGAGACCGAGTTCAAGCAAGCGGGCATAAACAGAATCGGCCAGAGGCTTGAATCCAATGTGCCGATAATAGGTGCTGGTCCCGCGAACCGCGAGGGGATCCGAATTGTCCCCGCCGGCGTTGCAGTGGACGCTGACGAGGAGATGCGCGTTTGCGGCGAGAATGGTTTCCATGCGGTCGCTCATGGATGGCCCGCTATCGTCACTGCGCGTCAGGACGACTCGCGCACCACGAGCGACCAATGCTCGTTCGAGATGCTGTACCATGTTGAGATTGGCGTCCATTTCGCGGACTCCCGTTGCGCCACGAGCGCCGATGTTGTCGCCTCCGTGGCCGGCATCGAGTACGATGGTCAGTCCGGCGAGGATGGAATCGCGTGATGCGATCACCGGCGGACGCCGGATCCGAAGTCGGAGCGAGTTGCCGACATAATCGATGTCGTATCCCCAGTGTGATCTATGGTTCAGCGTGACGATGAGGCGATAGCGGTCCGCTGCGACCTGTGACCAGTGCACGCTCTGGATCCCTTTGGCCGAGAGATGGTGCGTGATCCAATTCGTGTTCGAGGTCGCGCCGTAGACATCGACGGCGATGGTAGTCGGGGAAAGGAGTTGTTCGCTTGTGAACGGAAGACGCTGAGAGAGCGAGAGGCTCACGACGTCGATAGAATCGTTGCCGGTCGCGGAAATGGAACCGGCAAGTGAACGGGGAAGGGGGGAGTCGTTCGGGAGGAGCCGGACGGAGTCAGCGGGGATCCACGCTTCCATGCCATCCGAGAGGCGCACGCGGTATTGATTGCCGACGCGGCCGATCAGTTCAAGGCGGGTTCCAGGCGAGATGAAACCGAGTTTTGCGCCCCCGAGGCGGTCCGAGCCGAGTCCGGCGTTGAGGTAGGGACGTTTGCCGCCGGCCTCGCCGACGCGCGGGAATTCCAAAGGAAGAATGCTCACCTTTGCCTTCGAAAGCGCCTTCTCTCTTGTCCAGAAACTCTTGCGCAGGCGGACGACGATCTGCACATCTTCTGCATGGTCGTCCGGCCGGACGCGATATTGTCCGACGTACACGCCGGGAACATCGCGCGACTCGTCCAGTGGGAGCTCACGCATCGGGATGCCGGACTCCACATCCGGAATGTCGAACGATGCTTCCCAGCCCGGGCTTCCCTGGAAGCGCACATTGAGGATGTCATCCTTCCCAAGCCAGAGGTTCTGTGACGGTTCGATCGATGATTCGTCGATCGTCAGCGTATCGACCGGAAGCGGCGGAGGGGGAGGCGTGCGTTCGACGGAGAAGACGCGGACGAGGGAATCGCCGGCGGCATTCGCCGCAACGACGCGCACAGTATTGGTGCCGATGGCGAGGGGAACGACGGTCACAAAGGCACCGCTCGAATAGACCTTCGTGCTCTCGGCGTTGACGCGGACGGTCGCTTCCGGTCTCGTGCTTCCGGAGATGCGGACGCGCGGTCCTCGGGCAACGAAGGAATCGCGTGCCGGCTGCATGAACCGGAGGAAGAGCGTGTCGGGCATTGGAGGCCGGACGGGGTCGGGAAACTGGGAAAGGGCAAGCGGGGAAGTGAGGAAAGTGAATAGGCAAAGTAAAGAAAGTGGAAATGGGGATCTCATGGGTGCGATCTCGGATACGGTGAGGGTGATGATGGAATCGTACGAGGAGCCGTGTCACGGATAAAGCAATGTGGGGGGGAAAGAAAAAAGATGC
>JALONE010000159.1 GCA_025455125.1 Bacteroidota bacterium | reverse complement strand
AACCGACGTCTTCAGTCTGCTCGTGATCGGTTGTGCCATCGGTCCAGCGATCGCCGCCACCTGGGGTGCGGCGGGTCTGATCAAGGGAGGGATCTTGCCGGGGAATGCGTTCGGAACTATTTGGTTCACTTGGTGGATCGGTGATGCGATCGGGGTTCTCGCGATGACACCGTTGATCCTCGCATGGAAGTATGCGCGCACGTTGCCACGAGAGCGGTCGTGGTTCTTCGTGGTCGAAGGAGCCCTCCTTCTGATCCTGCCGTTCTTCGTTGAGTGGTCGATGCACAAGACGTTCGATCACCCCCACTTCTTCTTTCCCTTCGTCATCTGGTCGGCGCTTCGGTTCCGGGTTCTCGGTGCCGCGAATGCTTCATTCATATTGGCTGCGATCTCCATCGTGTTCGTTCGCACGCAGCCGATGCACGCGGATTCTGGCGGCGTCAACGCCGTCTTGATCAATCTGATCGGCCTGTTGTCCGCGACGGGAGCGACAGGGTTGATCCTTGCGGCGATCGTGACCGAGCGCGATGCATCCGAACAGCGGCTGTGCAACTCCCGTGACGACCTCGAACAGCAGGTAGCAGACCGCACAACCCGGCTGTTTGATATGAATGCGAGGCTGCAGCGGGAGTTGTCCGAGCGGACCGCCGAACAGATCCAAAACCGCCGTCGGGCGCGCATCTTCGACCAGGCGGAATGGGGGATCGTCGTCACGAGCGTCGAAGGGGCGCGCATCGAAATGATGAACGATGCATATGCACGCATGCATGGCTATACACGCGACGAACTTGAGTCGATGGATGTCGCGACGCTTTACACGCCGAGGGAACGCGAAGAGTTTCCTCGGCACCTGGCACGCATCCGGCAGCTCGGACATCACACATACGAGACGCTGCATGTCCGGAAAGATGGAAGCGCCTTCCCGGTGATGGTGGACGCGTCGGTGGATCGGGATGATCAAGGCAATGCGACACACTATCTCGTGTACGTGCAGGATATTTCTGAACGCAAACGGCGGGAACAGGAACTCGCACAGATGGAAGAGCGCTATCGCATTCTCGCGCGCAATCTGCCGAACAGCGCCGTTCTTCTGATCGACCGGGATCTACGATTCGTGTTGGTTGAAGGTCCGGAACTTGGGCGTACCGGTTTCTCGAAGGAAATGATGGAAGGGAAGACGCTCCAGGAGGTCTTTCCGCCGGAATTCGTCGCGCAGATCGAGCCGAACATCAGCGCGGTTCTCCGCGGGGAGTCGTTCTCAGCGGAAATGCCGTTCGGCGCGCAAATCTATCAGTACACATACGCTCCGTTACGGTCCGGGAGTGGGTCGATCGAGTACGGCATGATCTTGGCGCAGGATATCACGGAGCGGAAACGGGTCGAAGAGGTACTGGAGGAATCCGAACGCCGTTTCCGGGACATCCTCGGGAACGTCCGGCTCTTTTCCCTCATGCTCGATCAGGAGGGGAATGTCACGTTCATGAACGAGCATGCGCTGAAGGCGATGGGGTACACCGCCGATGAGATCATCGGCCTGAATTGGTTCGAGCGATTTGTTTCTGACCCCACTATCGCAGAGGTGTTCCGAGAGGCGTTCAGATCGGGAGAATTAACGACCCACGTCGAAAACGAGATCGTGACGAAGCAAGGAGAACGGCGACTGATCCGCTGGAACAACACGATGCTCCATGATTCGCACGGTACCCTCATGGGCACTGCGAGCATCGGCGAGGATATCACGGAACAGAAGTGTGCGGAGGAGGAGCAGCGGCTCAATCAAGCGCGCATGGCAAGCCTGCTCGCGATCATGCAACAGCAGGCTTCCTCGGTTCAACACTGGCTAGATTTTGCCCTTGATGAGGCCATCAAGCTCACGGAAAGCAAGATCGGCTACATATATTTCTACAGCGAGCAGCAGCAGCAGTTCGTTCTGAATTCCTGGTCGAAGGATGTCATGGCTGCATGCCGTATTCAGAATCCGCAGACCTGTTACGAACTTGACAAGACGGGAATCTGGGGTGAAGCGGTGCGCCAGCGTCGGCCGATCATGCTCAATGACTACGCGGCCACGCATCCGTTGAAGAAGGGATATCCGGAGGGTCATGCGCCGCTGCGGAAATTTCTGACGATCCCGGTCTTTGCGGGTGAACGCATCGTTGCGGTCGTCGGCGTCGCCAACAAGGAATCTGACTACACGGACAGCGACGTCACGCAACTGTCGCTCTTGATGAATTCCGTCTGGAAGGAGGCTGAACGAAAGCGGGCACAGGAGCAACTGCTCGAAGAGAAGCAATTCACCGAGCGGCTTGTCGACAGTCTTCCGGGATTGTTCTTTGTCTTCGATGCGGAACTCCGGCTTCGACGTTGGAACCGGCACATGGAAGCGGTGACCGGATTCACTGCGGATGAACTCCAGGGGCGTCCGCTCGTCAACTGGCATCCCGATGCCAAGGGACGGGAGGTGCTGACGAACCTGGGTCGCGACGTCTTCGCAGGGTCCGGTTTGGTCGAGCTCGAGGCGGAGATCGAGGTGAAGGGAGGGGGGCTGCTTCCCGTTGCGCTTTCGGCGATCAAGATGGAAACGCCGGAAGGCGTGATGATGGTCGGACTGGGCCTCGACATCTCGGACAGAGTGAAGACGGCATCCGCCCTTCGCGAGAGCGAGGAACGATTTCGATCCTTGTTTGAGCTCGCGAACGACGCCATTCTCGTGATGCGGGATTCCGTCTTCGTGCAATGCAATCCCCAGGCGTTGAAGATCTTCCGCTGTCGGCGGGAGGACATTATCGGCAAAACGCCGGCCGACTTTTCGCCGCCGACGCAGCCCGATGGATCGAATTCGCGCGATGCAGGCCTCGAGCGGATCATGGCGGCTGCGACTGGAGCGCCTCAACGCTTCGAATGGATTCACACCCGAAGCGATGGCACGCCATTCTTCACGGACGTCTCATTGAATCAGGTCTATCTTGGCCGCGACCTCCACGTGCAGGCGGTCGTTCGGGACATCTCCCGACGCAAGCAGGCGGAAGAAGAAATGCGCCGAACGAATCAGCTGCTTAC
This sequence comes from Bacteroidota bacterium, assembly GCA_025455125.1. Classification (GTDB taxonomy): domain Bacteria; phylum Bacteroidota; class Ignavibacteria; order UBA10030; family UBA10030; genus JAKAJH01. Next base: position 1,490 of record JALONE010000159.1, on the reverse strand, counting down.
CGATGTGCTGTATTCTTCCTCGGAGGTTTCGATCATCGCAACCGATCCCGAAGGCATCATCACGCTGTTCAACCGTGGAGCGGAACGGATGCTTGGATACACTGCCGCGGAAATGGTCGGAAAGCGGACGCCGGAATCGATCCACGTTGGGATGGAGATGCTGTCACGCGGCCGGGAGCTTGCGGAACGGTTCGGAGAGCCCGTTGCCGGCTGTGATGTGTTCTTCCGGGTCGCGAGGATCGAAGGATCGGAATCCAGAGAATGGAATTATCTTCGCAAGAACGGGACAAGTTTCCCCGCGTCCGTGGTCGTCACACCGATGAGGTCTGCGAACGGCAGGGTCATGGGGTATCTGAGCATCGCGCAGGATATCACCGAACGCAGGAGCGCCGAGCTTGAGTTGCGGCAGAAAAAGGAGGAACTGGACCGGTTCTTTGGCGTGGCGGTCGACCTGTTCTGTATCGCCGACTCGGACGGAACGTTCTTGCGGCTCAATCAGCAATGGCATCACACGCTGGGGTTCGAGATCGAAGAGATGATCGGGATGCCGTTCATGAATCTGGTTCATCCCGATGATGTTCCTGCGACCGTTGAAGTCACGAAAGAGCTTAACGGCGGCAAAGATGTGATGAGTTTTGTCAATCGGTACCGCCGCATCGACGGTCACTATCGTTGGCTGGAATGGCGCTCCGCCTCGTTGAACGGGATCATCTATGCCGCAGCGAGGGACATCACCGAACAGCGGTATGCCCAGCTTGAGCTCGAATTCCACGCTGAGGAGCTGCAGCGAACGAGCAAGGAACTGGACCAGTTCTTCAATGTCTCGGCGGACCTGCTCTGCATCACCGACCTGCATGGGCGATTCCATCGCCTCAATCGTCAGTGGTCGCGCGTGTTGGGATACTCGCAGCACGAACTCCAGGAAAAGAGCCTGCGGGAGCTTGTCCTTCCCGAGGATCGAACGGCGTTCGACCTGTCCATGAAACAGTTGAGATCAGCCGGAGAAGTGTTGAACTTCGTGTGTCGCTTCCATACGCGTGCACGGGATGCCCGATGGCTCGAATGGCATTCCGTTCTCGTCGAGGATTTTGTGTATGCCGGAGCCCGAGACATTACCGAGCGGATCGAGGCGGAACGAGCGCTGGCCGAACGGGCGGACGAACTGGTCCGGTCGAACCAAGAACTCGAGCAATTCGCGTACGTCGCATCGCACGATCTCCAGGAGCCGTTGCGGATGATCTCGAGCTACACACAACTTCTGTCGAAGCGGTACAAAGGGAAGCTCGATGCGGATGCGGATGAGTTCATCCAGTATGCAGTGGGCGGGGCGGTTCGTATGCAGGCTCTCATCAAATCGCTGTTGACCTATTCGCGCGTGACCCGCGACCGCACACCCGCCGAACCCGTCGACCTGGAAGAGGTCTTGTCGGATGTCCGGTCGAACCTTAAGGTCGCGTTCGAGGAATCGCAAGCAAAGGTGACGAGCGACC
>JALONE010000158.1 GCA_025455125.1 Bacteroidota bacterium | reverse complement strand
TCCCTGAACTTGTCGAAGGGGCCGGAGGGGTCAAAGGGGCCGGAGTGGTCGGAGGGTGCCGTCAAATGTCCCATCTTCCAGACATCGACGTTCGTGTTCGAGAATGCGCAAGCGGGGAAGGAATTCTTCGAAGTTGCGCATGGCGTGCGCGAGCCGGGCAAAGGGGGCGCGGGGCTCATCTACAGCCGCATCAACAATCCGGACCTTGAGATATTGGAACACCGGCTCACGGTGTGGGACGGAGCCGAGGCGTGTGCAGTGTTCGACAGCGGCATGGCTGCGATCAGCACCACCGTCTTCGAATTCCTCAAACCTGGTGACGTCCTTCTGACCAGCGAACCAATCTATGGCGGCACCGAACATTTGTTCGAGCACGTCCTCGCGAAGTTTGGCATTCAGTGTCTCTGCTTTGGCGCCAAGCATTCCAAGCAAGACATCATCGCGCTTGTGGAGAAGGCAGGCGCGGCAAAGAAGCTCGGCATGATCTATCTCGAGACGCCCGCGAATCCGACGAATCACCTCATCGACATTGGGATGGTCGTCGAGATCGCGAAGCATTTCTCGACGCCGGAACGGAAGGTCATCACGGCTCTGGATAACACATTCCTCGGCCCCTTGTTCCAACATCCGTTAAAGTTCGGCATCGACATCATTATTTACTCGGCAACAAAGTACATCGGCGGCCACAGCGATGTCGTTGCCGGGGCGTGTCTCGGATCGCATGAACTCATCAATCGCGTGAAATCACTCCGCAATCTGGAGACGCTCAAGATGCGCATGACCACCGCCACCGAAGGGGCGAAGGTCGTGGCGAAATTCCTCAACACACATCCGAAAGTTGAGAAGGTATACTATCTTGGTTTGCTAGATGAGAAGGATCCCCAGTACGCCATCTACAAGAGACAGTGCCTCTCGCCGGGAGCGATGATCAGCTTCCTCGTGAAGGGGGGGGAGAAGGAAGCATTCAAATTCCTCGATTCGCTGAAGATGATCAAGCTCGCCGTGAGCCTCGGCGGCACGGAATCGCTGGCGGAACATCCGGCAGCCATGACCCACTCCAATGTCGAGCCGGAGAAGCGGAAAGAATTCGGCATCATGGAAAACCTGGTACGCATTTCTGTAGGCGTCGAGGCTCCGGAAGATATCATCTTTGATATCGAGCAGGCGCTGGCGCAGGTGTAGGAAGAATTGCGGATTGGGGATTGCGGATTGCGGATTGGGCTCGCCTGCCTCTATGGACTCATTGAGGCGGGCAAGGATTGGGGATTGGGGATTTCGTAGTCCGGAGTGGGGAGTTATGATCGAAGGCCCTGGAGCGACGAGGGAGAAGCGAGCCTCGGAGTTTCCAGGGCTTTCGTGTTTTGGTCACTTCAGAAGCATCATGGTGACCGTCTTTGCGCCGAAGGGGGTTGTCATCCTGCAGAAGTACACGCCGCTTGGATTTCCTCCCGCATTCCATGTCACATCGTAGACACCCGCCGGCTGAACTTCATTGACCAATCCCGCAACCCGTCGGCCGAGCTGATCGTACACCTGCAACTGTACCTCGCTGGTCTCCGATACCTGATAGCTGATCACAGTCGCCGGATTGAACGGATTGGGATAATTCTGATTCAGGCAAAATCTATCCGGCAGCAGTCCATCCATTTCGGCCGATGTGACGAATTGCGCCGTCTTCAGGATCCAATTCCCCGGATCGAACTGAACAGAGGTCGGCTGGAATTCCGTGAAGATCTGGAACGTCTGGTCGGCAGAGTTATTGGTCACGACGACCACGGTGTCAAATCCCGGCGCCGCAAGACGAAGATCGATCGGCATGAGGAAGTACGAGGGATTGGTCGTGCCGGTGGTCTGCCGGATGCGCACATTCGTTTGTGTCCCTCCTCCCACTGGAGTCGTTGTCCACGAATAGGTGTACTGCGGATACTTTTCTCCGAAGATCCATTGGTTGAAGAACCACCCCAAGTAGCGTCCTGAAACGGTTTCGCAGACAGCGCGGAAATCCGCCGTGGAGGCGGTCCCATACATCAGTTGGGGATGCGTGGCGTACGCCTTGATGGCCGCAAAGTAGACAGAATCGCCGAGCACATGGCGAAGCATGTGGTGCACCCAGGATCCTTTCTGGTAGACGCGGCTGTATGCGAACAGATTGCTCACGTTCGCAGTATCCTGAACATAAAGCGTTCCGATGGCCGAGCGGGCGCTTGCGGCGCGGGCAAACATTGCTGAATCCAACCTCTGCCTTCCATTCGGGTATGCACGCTCAAGATAGACGGCATCGAAATACTGCGCAAACCCCTCGTTCAGCCAGAGGTCCGGCCATGTGCGGCACGTGATGAGATCGCCGAACCATTGATGCGCCAACTCGTGTGCGATGGTCTTCTCGTTCCACGCACTGGTCCCCAACGAGGTCAGCGTTTGATGCTCCATCCCGCCGCCCCAGCTGAACTCCGCATGACCGTATTTCTCCGTTCGGAACGGATACGGTCCGAAGAGTTCTTCAAAGATCGCAAGCATGTCCGGCGTCAGGGCGGCATTCGCGCGAGCGACAGACCCCGGAGGAAGATTGAGCGTCACGTAGTTGACGATCGGGAGCGAATCGGTAGCGCTGTATTTATACCAATGCGTGAAGGAGTCGAACTTCGCGATGGTCACAGACACGAGATAGGTCGCGATCGGATAGCGATGTCTCCACCGAAATGTCCGCGAGCCGTTGCCGTTGAGCGTGTTGCTCACAAGCAGGCCCTGTGAGACCGCGGTCATCGCGTCCGGGCATGTGATGGCAACATCGACGGAATCCGCCTTGTCGGAGGGATGATCGATGCTCGGCCACCAGAGGCGGGCGCCGTACGGTTCGGAGAGTGAGCTGTACCAGAGGGATCCGTCGGAGAGCGTGCGTGTGTCGAATGAGCCAAGGCCGGAACCGGTCGGCGGCGTCCCACGATACCAGACGACAGCGGTCAGAGATTCGTGGACGTTGAAGGTCCGCGGGAGGACGATGTGCGCGACGTCCGCGACGCGGGTGAGCCGGGGTGCGCGAATGCCGTTGACGATCACCGAGTCGATCGCGTGAACGCTTGAGAGATCGATCGCGAGGGAGTCAAGGGATGCGGCGACGACGGTACCGACAAGGCGGACATGACCGCGGACGTACGCGGGACTGCCGGAGACGGCGATATCGATATCGTAGTATTGCGCGTCGATCTGCACGGGGCGAGAGTCGACAGCCGCCACGTAGCGCATCAGTGCGCGATGCTTGAGCTGTTCATGTTCGCTTTCGTCGAACGGTGCGACAAGCGTCTGGGCCTGGAGGGAGGCGAAGCAGAATGCCAACGCCGTCGCGCTGATCAAGAGATGCGTTCTCATGCGATCATTTCGTGCAAGTTGCAATGTACATCTCCTCAACGTAGAAGGACTTGTTGCCGTTCCGTCGCCCAGGATTCGCTGACGATTTTTCTCCGTGGCTTGAGAAGAAGCGGCAATGAAGGGAGGGATCTTTGGATGACCAAGGTTCTGTCCCGATGATATGGGGAAAAGGGTGAACGGGAAAGTGAGGGATTTGTGCGAAAATGTGTTCCATTTTGCACTGGTAGCCCGCCCCTTAGGAGGCTTAAGCCCCTTAAGCCCCCCCTGTTTTTTGCCATTCCCTCATCACATCCCCGCCGCCTTTCTCCTCCCTACGATTTCTCCCTCCCCTATTTGCTTTTGTCCGGATATGGCGGCGGAGGCGCCAGCGTCGCCGGCTTCGTCTTCATCTGCTCCAGCACGACCTCGATCGCCTTGCTCAACTGCTCATCCTCACCCGCGAATTCCTTCGCCGGATCGTTGTCGACCATGATGTCCGGGGCGACTCCAACCCCTTCCATCACCCACTCCTTCCCTTCAACGTCGTAGCGCGAGAACTCCGGACGATTCAACGTCCCGCCATCCAGCAGAGGCAATGTCCCCCGTATCCCGACAACGCCACCCCACGATCGCTTGCCGATGATCGTTCCGAGCTTGTGCTGCCGAAACCGATACGCAACGATATCACCGTCCGATGCGGAGAACTCGTCGATCAGCAGAACCTTCGGTCCGAGGACCGTTCCGCCCGGATTGATCCCCGGCGCTCCGTTGCGCGCAACGTCGATCAAGGCGATCTCCCGACGCAATCGTTCGATGATCATCGGCGAAACATTTCCTCCGCCGTTACCGCGACAATCAATGATGAGGCCTTCCTTTCGCAACTGCGGGTAGTAGTACTTCACGAATTCGTTGAGACCGGGAACGCCCATATCCGGTACATGGATATACCCGACCTTCCCTCCCGTCGCCTTCGTCACCTTGTCGAGATTCGCTTCGACCCAGTCATAGTAATACAATGGACGCTCATCCGCGGTCGGCACAATGACCGTTGTCCGGCTCCCCTGCTCGGTCGGTTTCGCGTTCAACATCAGCGTGACCTGCTTGCCTGACCGATTGACGAACGCTCCGAAGAGATCGTTCATCGTGTTCGTCGGCTTTCCGTCAACCGCGACAATGTAATCCCCTTCGCGTGCGTCAACACCGATCTCCGTCAGCGGCGACCGAAGATTCGGATCCCAGTTCTGTCCGGGGAGGATCTCCGCGATGCGGTAATACCCGCTCGAGGCATCGCGTTCGACCTTCGCTCCCAACAGCCCAAGCGGAATTCGTTCCAACCGCGGCAGATCGCCGCCGCCGACGTACGCATGGCCTGCATTCAATTCGCCGATCATCTCGCCGATGATGTAGGTCAGGTCCGCGCGATGGTTCACAAACGGAACTAACGCCTCATACTTCGCCCGCATCGCCGGCCAGTCGACGCCGTGCAGATTCGGTGCGTAGAAGAAATCCCGCATCTGCCGCCACGATTCGGTGAAGATCTGCTTCCATTCGGCATGTCGATCCAGCGCGACCTTCATATCGCTGAGGTCCAATCGCTCTTTCACTTCGATCTTCGCGCTCGGCACATCGATGATCCCGTATCCGCCCTCCACGCCAACCAGCATCTTCTTTTCGTTGGCAGAGATCTCGTATCCCCGAACGTCGCCGAGTTCCGTTTCCTTCTGCTTCTCGAAATCGTACAGGAAGAGCTTGGCCCGTTCGTCACGGCGGCCGTTTCGCATGTAATACAACTTCGCTCCAACGGATTGCAGATTGAAGTAATTCGAGGCCGGAATGGGGAGTACCGCGATGCGGTCCTGTATTCCTGCTTCATCAACGGTCACGATAACACCCTTGGCTGCTTTGTCTGCATCGGTCTTCGATTCTTTCGCGCCGGCCTCGACCTTCACTTCGTCGCTCTTTGG
>JALONE010000157.1 GCA_025455125.1 Bacteroidota bacterium | reverse complement strand
CGGGATTCAAGATCTCAACGAAGTCGAACCTTCGGGAGATCGATTCTTTTAGCGCCGCAATGGCCTCTTCCTTCTTGTCCCGTTGCAGGGCGTACATGTTCGCGAGGCGATATTGATTCTCGACGGAAGGCCTCAGCTCCAGCGCCCGCTTGACCGCGATTTCGCCGTCGTTGAAGCGTCCAAGCCGCGTGAGGATGAGGCCGCCGTACGCGAACGCGAGCGCATCGTTCGGCTGCGAGTCGATCGCATCCTGCGTCAATGCTTTCCCTTGTTCCAACCATTGTTGCGAGCTGCTCACGCTGGTGGCGAACTGATAGGCGCGGCCGATCCAGTAGTGGAACCGGTAATCCTTGGGGGAGATCCGGTTCAGATCCTCGAGGAATCGAACCACACGGTCGGTCGAACCGGCCTCAAGCCATGCATTAAGCAGATGCTTCACCGTCAGCAAGGAATCGTTCGAGCCGAGATTGATCGCTTGGGAGTACGCGGTTGCGGCTCCCTCGAAGTCCTTCGCAAAATGGAGAACGATGGCGTGCGCATGATGCATGCGGGGATTCTTCGGGTCGAGTGAAATGGCCGTCTGAACGAAGCGCGCTGCGTCGTCCATGTTCCCGCCGATGATGGAGATGAGCGCGAGTTCCCGGTAGGTTTCTGCCTTCCCCGGCTGGGCGGCAAGGCTTGCCTCGAGTTCCGGGATCACCTTCTCGTATTCCTTCCGATAGCGATGCACCTGCGCCATCGCCAGCAGCGCGTCTGCATTGTCGGCGGAGAGCTTCAGTGCCCGCTGGGCAGCCTCTGTGGCTCCCTCCAGATCGCTCTCCTCCTCGCGGCTCTCGTAGATGCGGATGGCCGCCTGCGCGAACAGCGCATACGCGTCCGCGAAATTCTCATCGTACCCGAACGCGAGGCGAAGGGCGTCCACGGCGCGGAAGGTGTTCAGATACGTGCCCGTGCGCATGAGCCACAAGGCCTGCAGGTACAGTTCGTAGGCCTCGGCGCTTTGCGTGGTGAGTGTCGGTGGAGCGAATGGCGAAACGATCTCGAGTTCGTCCAGGAGCGAGCGCACCAGTTCACCCCGGAACTTCGGAACGTTCAGGATCGTGATCTCCTTCTTCCCGGACAGAACGGATTCCTGTCCCTGGACATCGTACAGGGAGTAACTGATATTCCGACGGTCACCGGACGGTTCGATGGACCCCGTCAGGATGTACTCCGTCTTCAATTGTGCGGCAATGCGTTCAAAGCTGGCCGGACTGGCGTAGGTCGTCGATAAGCAGCATCGGAATCGCATCCTTCATCATCCGTCCCAGAGAATCCGATGGAGTTGCCTGGAACTGGATGAGCGCGATCGAAGCGGTCTTCGGGACGATCATCCGGAAGACGCGCGGCGCGACGACGAGGAGCAGGATCGCAAGAAGAATCCCGCCGGCGACCTGTCCGATCAGTTTGTAATTGATCTTCCGAGCTTCGATCTCCTCGACATGGACCGCCTGTTCCCGGTGGGCGGCCAACCGGGCCCGAAGCCGGTCGAGTTCCTCGCGTCGACGGATCTCATCTTCCTGAAACGCCTGCAGTCTCAGGAGTTCCTGCTTCGCCTGCTCTGCCTGCCGGATGTTCTCCTCAAGCCGGCGCGCGGCGAAGTGGTTCGGGTCGATGAGGAACAATTCGCGCAGCGTGAAGATGGCCTCGGTGAACTGTTCCATCTCGAGTTCCTGGCGAGCCTTCTCCAGGAGCTCTTCGATCTTGCGCTCGTCTTCCGTCGGGACGTGAAGTTCCTTGCCGATCTTCTCGAGCCGTTCTTCCTCGTCGATGCGGTAGCGTTCGTCCTCGATCTGCTGGAGCATCTGCTGCGCGCCGACGTGCAGGGGGGAGATCCGAAAGATCTCGTTGATCGCGGCTTCCGCTGCATTCAATTGCTTCGCCTTCATCAACTCCCTGGCTTTGGCGATCTGTTCCTGGGCCAGCTTCTCGCGCGCCTCTTCTTCCTGGCGCCGCTGATTCTTCGCCTCTTGCAGCGCGGGCTCGAGCTTGTAGATCTCGGCGAGTTCGCGCTCCGCCTCTTCGGGCTTGCCCTGACGCACAAGCTCCTCCGCGCGGGCGTAATGCGACTCGATCTTCTTGCGCCGTGATTCCTCCGCTTCCGCTTGCTCGCGCTCAGAGCGTTTGCGCGCCTCTTCGACGCGGTTCGCTTCCTTTGCTTCCTCCGCTTCGCGTGCCGCCGCCTGCGCCGAAGACACCTCTATGCCATGCTGTTTGGAGAATTGGATCGCGGATTCGGACGGCGTCGAGAGCTCGGGGATGCTCTCGATGATGATCTCATAGACCTGCACCGGCTCGGGGATGTTCTTCAGGTGCATCGGTCCGATCTCGAACACCTGGATCGGGAACTTGTTGCGGATCTGCATATACACTTCCTGCGTAATGCAGACCCTGTTCGGCTCCGTGATCGCTTCGACCCGCGATGCCACGTTGACGCCGTCGCCGATCATGTCGTCTTCGCGGACCAGCACGTCGCCCAGGTGAATGCCGATGCGGATCTCGACCCGCTCGAACTCATCCTTGTCCCGGTTGAAGTTCCAGAACCGCTTCTGAGCTTCGACGGCGCACTTGACGGCGTTCACGGCGCTCGCGAAATCGACCATGAACGAATCGCCCAGCGACTTGATGACCGTGCCGCCGAACTTCGCCACCAGCACACGCATGATGGCGTCGTGCATCTTGAGCAGTTCGAACGCGCGCGTCTCGTCCTCGGCCATCTTCTTGGAGAAGCCTTTGATGTCCGTGAACATGATCGCGGCAAGTTTTCGCTGAGCGCTTTCCGAAGGGTCTTGCATGCGAGTTCCTAGCGGGGTCGGGAGTTACTCAATCGTGAAAGATATTCATGGGCATGGTGAATGTCAACCGCGCCTTGAACGGTCGAGATAGTAGTTGTTGATGTACTCCGAAACCATGCGATCCGTGCTGAACCGCGGGATCAATGTTGCCATGGCATGGCGGATGCGGCCGACCCACCGTCGGGGTACGCCCTGTGCGTCCCGGTCGTAAAACTCCGGAATGACCGACTGGGTCAGCGTCTGCAGCAGGTCTGCGAAGTCCTGTTCGTCCTGCGCTTCTGGCTCGGGGGCATGGGCGTCCGTGCCGATGGACCACCCGTTCGTGCCGTCAAAACCTTCCCGCCACCATCCGTCGAGGATGCTCAGATTGAGGCCGCCATGGATCAACACTTTCATCCCGCTCGTGCCGCTCGCCTCCAGCGGACGCCGGGGATTGTTCAGCCACACGTCGGCCCCGGAGACGAGATGCCGGGCGACGTTCATGTCATAGTTCTCGACGAAGACCACCCGCCCGATGAGGTCGGCGTGCCGCGTCATTTCGATGATGCGCTGGATGAACCGTTTTCCTTCATTGTCCCGCGGATGCGCCTTGCCCGCGAAGATCAACTGGACCGGGCGTTGCGGATCCTTGAGGATCGGGATGATCGTTTCGAGCTGTCGGAAGATCAGGGGTGCGCGCTTGTAGGTGGCGAAGCGCCGGGCGAAGCAGATGGTCAACGCGTCGGGGGAGAGCACGTGCGCGGTGTCGAGCGGAGATTCGACGTTCAGACGTTGGAAGAACTCAAACTGCTGCCGGCGCACGAATTCCACCAGGTCCCGCCGCAAGGTGTACCGAAGCGCCCAGATCTCTTCGTCGGTGGCGAGGCCGTCGTTCGTGAGTTTCTGCCAGAACGACGGTTCCATCAGCTTGTCGGTCCAGTCGAATCCGAGCCGCTGGTTCCAGAAGACATGCGCATGGTGCGTCGCCCATCCGGGGGTATGCACGCCGTTCGTCACGTGCCCGATGGGGACTTCCTCTTCCCGCGAGGCCCCGTACAGTTCCTTCCACATATTCCGGCTGACGTGTCCGTGAAGCTCGCTGACGCCGTTCGCAGCGCGGGACATCTTCAACGCGAGGACGGTCATTGTGAATTGCTCGTTGCCGTCGGCGGGGTTCACCCGGCCGTAGGCGAGGAAGTCGTCGAACGAGAGACCGCTGGCGCTCCAGAACCGTCCCAGCGTGTGATACATGAGATCGGCGCTGAATCGATCATGACCGGCAGGAACGGGTGTATGTGTGGTGAAAATGCAGGACGCTTTGACCCGCTGCTCGGCATGCTGCTTGTTCCTGGAATTCTTCAGTTCGCGCTGCAGCAACTCCAGGGTCAGGAATGCCGAGTGCCCTTCATTCATGTGATACACGGAAGGCTTGATCCCCATGGATTGCAGGAACCGCGTGCCGCCGATTCCGAGGACGATCTCCTGTCCGATCCGCGTGTCAATGTTCCCGCCGTAGACCGTTGACGTGAGTCCCTGGTAGTGCGATTCGTTCTCCGGAAGATTCGTGTCGAGCAGATACAGCGTTGCACGACCGACGCGGAGCCGCCACGTTTGAAAGAAGACGGTGCTGTGCCCGATCTCCACCGAGTTCAGAAGGCGTCCCCCTTCCGGTTGAAGGATGAGCTCGAGGGGGAGCGATTCCGGCGTCGCCGTCGGATAGAGTTCTTCCTGCCAACCGTGCGGGTTGATGCGTTGCTTGAAATATCCCTGACGATAGAGCAGACTGATCCCGATGAACGGAAGGCCGAGGTCGCTCGCGGATTTCGTATGGTCACCGGCGAGGACGCCGAGTCCGCCGGAGTAGATGGGGAGCGACTCGTGCAGGCCGAATTCGGCGCTGAAATAGGCGACCGGATCCTTCAATGCCGGCGCATGGCGCGAGACCCAGGTGGAGGCCGGACTCATGTACTCGTCGAATTCCTCGATGACCGCGCGGACCCGTTTTGCGAACGGTGGGTCCTGCAATCGCGCTGCGAGTTCCTGATCCGAGATTTCCTGCATCACGGCGATGGCGCTGTGATTCGAATAGCGCCACACGAGCGGGGAGAGTTCCTTAAAGATTTGTTGAGCCTCGGGATTCCAGGTCCACCAGAGATTGGCGGCGAGAGCCCGGAGGCGGATGGGAAGATGATTGGTTGACGAAGAACGGTGACTCGAAGACGACATCAGACTCCTCAAAGACAATGAACAGTCAGAACCATTGCGGATTGCGGATTGGAGATTGCGGATTGAAGGATGTCTCAATGCTCCGTCAAATCTACAATCCAAAATTCTCAATCATTAATACTTTCTTGGCGCATCCTGGACACAGCGGACCGTGTCGCGCGCGATGAGCAACTCCTCGTTCGTTGGAATGACATAGGCCTTCAAGCGAGATTCGGGAGTGCTGATGAGCCCCTCCTTGCCGCCGGCCATCTGGAGGTTCAGCTGATCGTCGAGTGTCAGCCCGAACCAGTCGAGACCGGTGCAGATGCGCTGCCGGATGATCGACGCATTCTCGCCGATGCCGCCGGTGAAGACGATCGCGTCGGCGCCGTTCATTTCGGCGAGGTACGCACCGATGTACTTCTTCGCGCGTTGAGCGAAGATGTTGATCGCGAGCGTGGCGCGGCGGTCCTGATGCTCCTTGGCCTCGGCGATAAGATCCCGCATATCATTCGTCAATCCGGAAATGCCGAGAAGCCCGGATTGCTTGTTGAGCATGTTGTCGATGTCGGTCATCGACATGCCCTCCTTGAAGTGAAGGTACTCGAGGATGGCCGGGTCGATGTCCCCGCCGCGAGTGCCCATCACAAGCCCCTCCAGCGGCGAGAGCCCCATGGACGTGTCGAACGAAGAACCTTCCTTGATCGCGCATGCAGAACATCCATTGCCGAGATGGACCGTGATGATGTTCGTTCGTTCACGCGACGTGCCGGTGAGCTGGCGATAGCGGTGTGCGAC
>JALONE010000156.1 GCA_025455125.1 Bacteroidota bacterium | reverse complement strand
CGCTCCGCGACGAGCTGGGCATTCATCCGCGCTACTTCCTGTGCCACATCCGCTGTGTGCGCGCGCTCAAAACGCGCCTTGTCGACCACCACGATATCACGGATATTGTCGACCGCGCCGTTCCCCAGTGTATGGTCGCTCTCGCAGAGTATCATCTCCGGTTCGATCGCATCGACCTCAAGCTGTTCGATCTCTGCGCTCATCACAAGCGGACGGATTTGCAGGAGGGCGAACTCCTTCGTCGTTCCATTCTGTGCATGCATGTTGACGGCGAACTCGATCTCCACATGCGTCCCCATTCCCCATGAGCCGAGATCGAGCATGAGGTCAAGGATCTCCGGCAATGGAAAGATCCGATGCTTGAGCACAGGAGCGAAGGTCACGACCCGTTTCCCCATCCGGGAAAGTCCGTCGTGGATCGCATCGTCTTCGGGCACATACGTCGATCCGACATGGAACAGCGTCCCGTCTTCTTCCGCCTTCGTGAGGTCGTACCGCTGGACCAACCGCTCAGGACTCTCATGATTCGCATGATTGAATGTCGCATTCAGATTCAGCGCGACGAAGAACTGCTGGGCATTGCGTATCGTCTCTTTGGTCGAAAAGAACTGCGGCAGATGCCGCGGATACTTCGGACAGAACCGAACGCTCGTCCCGCCATCCACCACAAGCGTCCCAAGGCCGAGCGCCACCTGGACGATGCCGTCCTCCGACTTCTGCGGATTGACCGGGTAAAAGTTGAAGGACTTCGCAACGCCGGCGAACTCCGGATAGAACCGGTCGTGGTGGTTCGTACCGACCATTCGCTGGACGATCACCGCCATCTTCTCTTCTTCGAGCCGGTACGGAGTCGCCTTCAAATAATCTTTCGCTTTGGCACAGAACGTCGAGGCATAGACCAGCTTGATGCTGTCCAGCAATTCCTGCAGGCGGATGTTCGCGTCAGGGTTGTTGTTGGGGATCATGAACGTCTGATAGACGCCGGCGAAGGGCTGGTACTGCGAATCCTCCAGCAGGCTTGAGGACCGGACCGCCAAGGGAACGCGGACGATATCCAGGAACTCGCGGAGTTTCGACACCACATCCGGAGGAAAATACTGCGCATCGATGAAGCGGGCATTCAACTCAGCGTCATCTTTGCATTGCATCACGAAGGAGTCCAGCTGATTCTCGCGAAGGAACCGGTCGAACACATCGGTCGCAACGACGACGGCGGAGGGAACAGACACTTCAACGCCCTCAAACCGGGATCGGACATTGTAGTTGTTGATGAGATTGTTGATGAATCCCAGCCCCCGCGCTTTGCCGCCGACCGAACCGCTTCCGATCCGCGCGAAGCTGTTGTGCAGGTCGAAGTTCTCTTTCGCGAATTCTGTGATGATCCCCCGCTGCCGCGCTTCCTGGTATGACCGGAGCGACTGGATCAGCTCCTGACGGAGTTCGTCGATGGTTGCAAAATCCTCCACTTTGTGCGGACGCAAGCGGTGCGCCAGCCAGAATTCGGTCCTCGCCTTGAGCCAGTTGGAGAAGTGGTTCCGTTCCGCATGATACTTGATGCAGTCGTCCGGCACCAGGTGAAGCTGCTCCTCCAGCGTCTTCAGGTTTGTCGCCCGGCCCACCTCCGTTCCCGCGTGCGTCCGGAAGATGAAATCGCCGAAACCGAAGTTGTTCAGAACGAAGGCGCCCAGTTCGTGCAGCAATCGGGGAGAGTTCTTTAGAAGGAATCGGGCGCCGACCTCCTTCGCAAGTTCCGCGCCGTCAGGATTGCTGGATTGCAGGAGGATGGGGATGTCTTCGTGCCGTTCGCGGACTGCACGCGTGAAATCCACGCCCGCGTTCGGGTCTTTCACTCCCCGTCGCTTGAAGTTGATGTCCGAGATGATGCCGAGGACATGCTCTTCGTACTTCTCGAAGTAATCCCATGCCTCTTCGTAGGTGGTGCTTAGCAGAATCTTCGGGCGGGCGCGCATCCGGAGGAATCGATGCGTCAGATTAACTCCTTCGGAGATCAGCCGCTGCGACTGATTCAGGATCTCGGTGTAGACCAACGGAAGGTATGAAGAATAAAAACTGACGTCGTCTTCGATAAGGAGAATGGTCTGCACGCCGACCAGCTTCGTGTCGTTCGCAACATTCAGCTTATCCTCGACATACTTGATCATCGCGACCAGCAGCCGGTAGTCGCCGTTCCAGATGAAGATGCGGTCGAAGACGGTGGTATCGTAGTGTGCGACCAGATCCTTGCGTTCGCGGTTGTCGTAGGCGAGAAGGACGATGGGAATGGTGACGCCCGCCTGGCGCATCTTCTCGGCGAAACGCACTACGTGCATGTCTTCGATATGCAGCGTCGTGATGATGAGGTCGAACGGGTCCCCCGCCGTCGCAATCTCCAGTGCTTCCTCCGCACTGGTGACGTGCGTGATCTCGGGGGGATGGCTCAGGTTAAGCGTCTGGAATTCCTGCCGGATCAGTTCATACAGCCGTCCGTCCTCTTCGAACAGATACTGGTCGTACAGGCTGGCAACGAGCAGGATATCCCGCACTTTGAATCGCATCAGCTTCTGGAAGGGCTTGATGCGACTCCCGTAGATATCCTCCATATGAAACTGATCCATGCGGGGCATAGGGAAAGGCAGCTGTAAGTGGCCAGTAGATGAGACTAAGGCATAATTCAAAAGTCAGAAGGCAAAAGAGGCAGCCAGTGAAGGTTCAATCTTGCCAACCCTTTTGACTTATGAGTTTTGATTTACTCTGTGCTCCAGGTTCTGTGCTCGAGGCTCAGTGGCTCATCATCTCAATCATCAATCCGCAATCGTCAATCCGCAATAAAAAAGGCGCCTCCGCCTTGCGCCGGGGTGCGGGGCAAAGTGAGCGGCGCCACTCTATGATCATCCGCGACGTGAATGGATCAGACCAGACCCTGTTCCAACATCGAGTTGGCGACCTTCAGGAATCCGGCGATATTCGCGCCGACGACGTAGTTGCCAGGCTGGCCGAATCGATCCGAGGTCTCAACACAGGTCTTGTGGATATTGATCATGATCTGATGCAGGCGCTGGTCGACCTCCTCTTTCGGCCATGGCAGGCGCATGCTGTTCTGGCTCATCTCCAAACCGGAGGTTGCCACGCCGCCAGCGTTGGACGCCTTGCCGGGCGAGAAGAGGATCCCGGCTTGCTGGAATACCTTGAAGCCGGCGATGGTGGTCGGCATGTTGGCGCCTTCCGTCACGCATTGGCACCCGTTCTTCACGAGCTCCTTCGCGTCGTTCTCGTCCAATTCGTTCTGCGTGGCACACGGCAGCGCCACATCGACCTTGACGCTCCACGGACGCTTGCCGGCATGGAACTCCACCTTGAACTTGTCAGCGAAGTCCTTCACGCGATCGTTCGCGCTCGCGCGCATCTCGAGCATGTAGTCGATCTTTTCTCCTTTGATGCCGGCCGGATCGTACACGAACCCGTCGGGGCCGGAGATGGTGACCACCTTGCCCCCCATATGGGTGACCTTCTGCGCGGCGCCCCAGGCAACGTTGCCGAAGCCGGAGATCGCGACGGTCTTGCCTTCGATGTGATGCCCCTTCGTCTTCAGCATTTCCTCGGCGAAGTACACCACGCCGTACCCGGTCGCTTCGGGACGAATGAGCGAGCCACCCCAGTTGAGGCCTTTGCCCGTCAACACCCCGGAGAACTCGCGGGTCAATCGCTTGTACTGACCGAACAAGAATCCGATCTCACGACCGCCGACTCCGATGTCGCCGGCAGGCACGTCGGTATCCGGACCGATATGGCGGTATAGCTCGGTCATGAAGCTCTGGCAAAAGCGCATAACCTCCGCATCGCTCTTTCCTTTCGGGTCGAAATCAGAACCGCCTTTTCCGCCCCCCATGGGCAACGTCGTCAGCGAATTCTTGAACACCTGTTCGAACGCGAGGAACTTCAGGATGCCGAGCGTCACGGAAGGATGGAACCGGAGGCCTCCCTTGTAGGGACCAATGGCGCTGTTCATTTGAACGCGGAATCCACGATTGATGTGGACCTCGCCTTGGTCGTCCATCCATGGAACGCGGAACATCACAACGCGCTCGGGCTCGATCATGCGCTCAAGGATCTTCGCCGCACGGTATTCAGGATGCCGCTGGAGAACTGGCTCGAGAGACTCGAGGACCTCCTCCACCGCTTGATGGAACTCGGGCTCGCTGGGATTTTTTGCTTTTACGTGAGAGAGAATTGATCGGGTGTAATCATTCATAATAATCCTCGAAGTGCATATGGTGAGTGAGTCTTATTAATATAGAATGAAATTCGGGAAAAAACCAAGAGGAGTGGAGTTGCGGCGATTGCCGTAACTGATTGCTGCGGAATAAGATACGTGCCCCGCGCTCGCGTCATTCGAGGAGAAGAGCGGAGGCAAATCAGAAGAGAAAGAAAGAAAAGCGGAGACCTCTCGGGAGGAAGTATCTCCGCTTCTTCTTCGGTTCCTCGTTGCTTATGCGCGGGCAGTCACTGCGCGGGCGCCAAGCCATCGCTCAGCGATCTCGAATAATCCGAACAGAACCGCGACGCCGACAACG
>JALONE010000155.1 GCA_025455125.1 Bacteroidota bacterium | reverse complement strand
CCAACTCGTTCCAGCACTGGTGCTCACCGCAAGCCTCGTGCATGCGATCCGTCGTCATGGTTGGAGGTTCGCCTGGGACGAAGCGAGTTTGGCGCTGATCATCCCGGCTCTGGTATTTGCGTATGCGGTGCTCAGCGCGAATGTTATCTCGCGCTATCTGGTGCCATTTACGCCGCTCATTCCGATCCTGGCATTGTGGGGTCTGAAGCACGCCGAGTTGCATTTCGAATGGCCGTGGAAGCGTTCTCTGGCGATCCTTTCAACGGTGGTCCTGATCGCCTTGGCCCAGAACATCGTCATCTATGGAACCGTTGCGCTCCCGCATATTGCCCGCTTTCGTCAAGGGATGGAGGAGTGTTTTCGTCCGATCGGCTACTGGCTTCGGAATAACACTCCGCCAGACGCCAAAGTGCTCGCGCACGATGTCGGCCTCATCGCGTACGTTTCCGAACGGACGGTGTACGACACGCCCGGATTGGTGACTCCCGATGTTCGGCGCGCATTCGGAACGATTCCCCCCGATGAAGCGATGGCACAAGGCCTGTATCGTGCCGCGGTCGTCCCCGATTACGTCGTAGATCGCTCGCGTGTGCCCGAGCGGCTTGCGGGGGCATCCATGTCTCCTCAGCTGACGTTGCCATTCCCCGGCGTGGGAATTCGGAGTTCCGATACTCTCTTTTACACGGTCTATAAGGTCGAACAGAAATGAGATCTCTCATCGCGGTGATCCTCCTGATCTCCTTCGATCTGTGCGCACAAACAGAGGCCGCATCTCCGGTGCGAGGTCTCCGCATCGAAGGGGGGTTCGACGCGGCCTTTCCCGTGGCGCTGAGAGATTCGCGCCCGGTGACGGTACGCTTCGATCTCGCGTCGGATGATGCCGATGACATTCGCATCCGCGTTTGGCACCACGCGAGGTCTTGGGAGCGAACGGTCTCTGTCTTCCTGAATGATCAAGTGCGGAATACTTTCAACGGTCCGTTCAACGCCGTTGCCGCGCCCCTGCTTGTCTCGGGCTACCGGTACAGCGTCGCGCTCCGGTTGCCTGGGATTCCCGGACTTGAACGGTTCGAGCACTCCGGTAACTATACCGTGGAGATCTGGAACAAGAATGAAACGGCGTTGTTCGGCAGCGTACGGTTCTTCGTCGCCGAGAGCGTGTTGGCCGTGGCAATGCGTGTGGATAATCGCCAGCTTCCGTCGACACCGGCGCCGCGTAATCAGGTCCTGCAGGTCGCGGTGCGATACACAGTCCCGATCCCGGCCGACGTCATGGAAATGCCGATCGATCCGAGTCAGGTTCGCGTCGTGCACGTGTATCGAAACCGGGAGCTCACCCGGCCCTTTGTCGTCGACACCGATGACAGCGACCCGGACAGCTATGTGGATGGATTCGCCACCCGGACGCTGTCATTCATCAGGCGCGACATCCCCGCCGGGAACGAATATCGTCTGATCGACGTCAGGGATGTGCGTCAGTATCCGCCAACGCAGGATGCGCTGCGAGCTCGGGACGGGGCGGATGTTGCACGCTCGTTCGCGAAGGGACTCTGGGATCGCGATGGCGGGTATCAACTCGTCGCGGAGGGGAAAGATGCCGACTACATGCGTCTGCGCTTCGAGCTTCTTCGTTCCGAGGAATATGGAGAGGAGGACATCCGGTTGGTTGGCGCGTTCAATCATTGGACGGCAACGCCGGAATGGCGCATGCAGCCTCTCGATGGAGGACGATACGGTCTCGATGCGACGCTTCGCAGAGGCTCGTACGATTACCAGTATGTGCTTAACGGCGATGACTGGACAACCATCGAAGGAAACGACTGGCGGACCCGAAGTACGTTCACGGCGCTGATCTATTATCGTGACCCACGACTTGGTGGATATGATCGCATCCTCGGCGTCGCGCAAGGCCGGAGCCCCGGCGGGACAGACGAGACAATACGGTAAGGAACTCTTGATCTGAACACACAGGAGAAAATGGAATCCATGTCGCGACTACGAGTTGGAGTGATCGGTGTTGGGCATCTGGGCAACTTGCATGCGAAGATGTACGCGCAGATCGAGACGTCCGAGCTTGTCGGTGTGTATGATGTGAATACGGAGCGCGCGCAGAGCGTCGCGGCCGAGCACGGGACGAGGGCGTATGCATCGGTGGAAGCGTTGCTTCATGATGTTGACGCAGTGAACATTGCAACGGTGACGAGCACACATCACGACGTCGCCATGCAGGCGATCGATCAGGGGAAGCATCTCTTTATCGAAAAGCCCATCACGGCGACGATCGAGCAGGGGAGGACGATCGTCCAGCGAGCGGAGGCGAAGGGACTCAGGCTTCAAGTCGGACACATTGAGCGCTTCAATCCTGCGATTCTGGCTCTCGAGCCCTATCGGATCAAGCCGTTGTTCATCGAATCCCATCGGCTGGCGCAATTCAATCCGCGCGGTTCAGACGTCGCCGTCGTCCTGGATCTGATGATCCATGACATCGACCTCATCCTGAGTCTGGTACGATCCAAGGTCGTCAGGATCGATGCGAACGGGATCGCCGTCGTGTCGGACAGCCCCGATATCGCCAACGCCCGCCTGCAATTCGAGAACGGCTGCGTCGCGAACGTCACGGCAAGCCGGATCTCGCAGAACAAGATGCGCAAGATGCGGCTCTTCCAGACGGATGCGTATATCTCCATCGACTTTGCGCAAGGGCTGGCCGAAGTGTTCCGCCTTGTCGACGAACAGGAGCAATCCGCGACGCCCACGATGTTGCTGGGAAAGATCGACCAGGGGAAACGGAAGCGCTTGATCGTATACGAACAGCCGGAAGTGCGGGAGGGGAATGCGTTGAAGCGCGAACTCGAAGCCTTCGTGCATTCTGTCAAGACCGGAACCGAACCGGCCGTGACTGGGCATGATGGATTGCAGGCCCTGGAGGTTGCGCAGGAGATCCTGGCAATGATCCAATCCCAGAGGATCACGGCGATCGAATAAGAATGGAAGTGAAGCAACATACAGACCATATCGAGCTTGAAGAGACGCTGCTGAAGCGGATCGGTCAGATCGCAGACCGCGATGCGGTTCGCGCATTTGTCGTCGGCGGCTATGTGCGGGATCTCCTGCTTGGACGCCACGTGACCGATATCGATATCGTCGTCGTCGGTGACGGGGTCGCGTTTGCGCGGAAGGTCGCGGAAGTCTTCGGACGCGCGAATCTGGTCGTGTATGAGACCTTCGGAACGGCGATGCTGACGCTTAACGAGGCAAAGGTGGAATTCGTCGGCGCGCGGAAGGAGAGCTACAGCAAAGAATCACGCAAGCCCGCAGTCGCGACGGGAACGCTCGAAGACGATCTCTCCCGGCGCGATTTCACCGTGAATGCCATTGCCGCATCGCTGAACGCTGATACGTATGGTCACGTGGAGGATCCGTTCGACGGTCAAGGCGACATGCGGAAGCGCATGCTGCGAACGCCGCTGGAGCCGACTGCGACTTTCGACGACGATCCGCTGCGCATCATGCGGGCGATGCGGTTTGCGGCGCAGCTGGAGTTCGAGGTCGATCCTGCCGTCCTTGGTGCCGCGCGGGAGATGGCGAATCGTCTCTCCATCGTCTCGCAGGAACGCGTGTCCGAGGAGTTTCTGAAAACCCTGAAAAGCCGCAAGCCCTCCATCGGGTTGCAGCTCATGTTTGACACCGGCGTCCTGCGCGTCGTGTTCCCCGAGGTCGCGCAAATGGCAGGAGTGGACCAACGGAAGGACCATCACCACAAAGACGTGTTCCGGCACACATTGCAAGTGCTCGACAAGGTCTGTCAGGCGACGGACAACGTGTGGCTTCGTCTTGCGGCGCTTCTGCATGATGTCGCCAAGCCGCGGACGAAAGCCTTCGTGGAAGGGACCGGTTGGACGTTCCATGGGCACGAGGAAGTCGGTGCGCGGATGATCAAGCCCATGTTCAAACGAATGCGTTTGCCGATGGAGCACGTGAATTATGTCGAGAAGATCGTCCGTCTTCATCTCCGACCAATGGCGCTGGTCGACGAAGGAGTCTCCGACTCGGCGGTGCGCCGGTTGCTGTACGAAGCGGGGGAGGACATCGACGACTTGATGCGCCTCTGTCGCGCGGATATCACATCGAAGAATGTCCGCTTGGTGGAGCAAGTACGCAAAAACTACGAGTATGTCGCATCGCGGATGGAAGAGATTGAGAAAAAGGACAAGATCCGTAACTGGCAGCCTCCCCTTCGTGGCGAGGAGATCATGGAAATCTGCGGATTGCCGCAGAGTCCGATGGTCGGCATTCTCAAGGATAAAGTCACCGATGCGATTCTTGACGGCTTGATTCCGAACGAACACGATGCGGCCAAGGCCTTTCTGCTCAGCATCAAGGACGAAGTGATCAAAGGTCCCGCCATTAAACGTCCCCGAAGGTCCGATCTGGGCGTCCTGGACGATCCCACCTCATAGTGTCCAATATTTTGAACGTTTTTGTGAAACTTTCGCGGATTTCCTGCGTTTATATCTAGAGTTTTCCCTATTGAAGGAGATGTTCAATGAAGATGCACCAATTCGGATCAATCCTCCTG
>JALONE010000154.1 GCA_025455125.1 Bacteroidota bacterium | reverse complement strand
GTGCGTTCCCTTCGACATCCACGAGGAGGACGGCCTTCGGGATCTCCGTGCGGGGTGAACGATTTCGATAGTTGATCGCTCGAATGTAGCGTTCATCGAAATGTTCGAGCGCGGTGAGCACAGCTGGGCCTGTTCCATCAAAGGCGAGTCGAATGTCACGGATCGCCCGGGACGCGTTGAGCATGTTTTTCCCGAAGAACTCAAGACAGAGGGTGCGGCTGTGCGCGAATGGCCGGTAGAGGACGAACCGTGCGGAGATGATAATACCGTCCCCTCCTTCTTTTTGCAATGCGGGGAGACCGCCCAATGCCTTGTTCGTGATATCCTTGCCGAGTCCACGCTTTCTGATCTCGGTTCCCAGGAGCGTGATCGTTTGCAGCTGTTGCGTGGGTGCGGGAGAGATGCGCACGACATCGAATTCCACCCGATCATCCGGGAGGATCTTTCGATAGGGATGGTTTCGTCGTCGGACTTCGATAACCTCCCCCTTCGCGTTGACGACCCGCCATGAGAGAAGATTATCGATGGCCGTTCCCCACTGAACGCACTTCTTCCCGCCCGCGTTCTCCGCAATGTTGCCGCCGATCGTCGACGCCCACGCGGAGGTCGGGTCAGTCGCGAAGATCAAACCGCGTGCGTCGCAATATTGAATGACATCCTCAGTGACAACTCCTGCCTCAACCGACACGACGGGGACGGATGTGCCGTTGACCACTTCTTCGGTGATGCCGTCGATGCGGTTGAGCTTCTCCATATTCAACACGAGAGAACGCCGGTCGACGGGAATGGCGCCGCCCGTCAATCCGGTGCCGCCGCCGCGGGGGACGATGGAGCAGCCCAGTTCCTGTACCGCGGTGACCATCTGGGGAATTTCATCGATCGCATCAGGGTACACAACGGCCAGCGGTTGTTCGACGCGCCAGTCGGTGGCATCCGTGGAGTGCGAAACGCGGTCAAAGGGCTGGAAGGAGATGTTCTTGCGGGATGTCACGCCCAACATCCGGAACATGATACGCTGACGGACACGACGTTCCCCCTGGAGACGGTCAAAGAAGGAGCCGTTAGCGGCACGGAGTTGTTCGAGCAGGATGAACGCCTCTTCATTCCCGTTCGCTGCACGGTTGACCGTTGCGTGCCGTTGCTCGTGGAGTCGCATCAGTTGGCGAACGCGTTTAGGCTGCTCGATGAAGTCTTCCCGGACGTAGGGATTCCGATCGATGATGAACATGTCGCCCAGTGTTTCGGCGATCAGGCGGGCGCTTCGTCCGGTCACGCGCTGTGCGCGGAGTCGATTGATCCGGTCGAGGGTTTCTTCGTTGAAATACTTGAGGATGATCTCGCGGTCGGAGAACGAGGTATAGTTGTACGGGATTTCGCGGAAGCGGTGGTTGTCAGCCATGCGAACGCCGGAGCAGATGGTGAGTGCTTTACTTAGTTAAAGTATAGCAAAACGGCGTACCAATGGCAAATGAACAAACAGATCAAATGGAATATGTCAGATGGTAAATGTTCCGCTCGCTAGGGCTTGGCGTTGACGAGCTTCCCGTAGAGCCACACGGCGACGGCGCTGGTGGCTGAAGAGAGAGCCGTTCCCCAGATGAGGTCGATGACCGTCACGAGCGCGGGCCAATCGCGGAAGACCGCGTTGCTCGTGAGATCGAAGGTCGCGTAAGTTGCCAGTCCATAGATCGCACCGCGCAGAGCCCCCGTACGAACCGAACGCGCTTCTGTGCCGGGAGCGACAGCGAAGTAGACCAGACCGAACATGAATATGAGGTAGAACAGGCCCGCAGCGATGAAATTGGGTTGCTCCGCGAGCAGGTGGCCGATGTAACGGTCGTAGAACGCAGGGGAAATATATCCCAGCCACACGCTGTCAAGCGCGAGGAATGTGAGAAGTGTGAGGAAGTAGAGCCGGATGTTCTTTGCCATAGTTTTATCCTTCGAAGGTGGTGTTGTACAGCCTATAGAACATTCTGTTTGAAGGCAACAGTTCCACGGGAGTCGTTCCATTTCGAGCGAAAAAGGGGTACAATATGAGCACATTCAGCCATTTCGATTCCACCGTGCAGTGAGCTGCCATGAAATCTTCGTCGAAACGATTTCGAACAGAGCGGGATTCACTCGGTGTAAAGCGAATCCCGGAGAATGCGTACTACGGAATTCAAACCATCCGGGCGCTCGAGAACTTTCCGATCACGGGCATTCCCATCGCGCACTATCCTCATCTGCCGATCGCGCTTGCGCACATCAAGAAGGCATCTGCAGATGCCAATCGTGCGCTCGGCCTGCTCACCGCCGCCAACCATCGCGCCATTGTTCGCGCGTGCGAGGAGATCGTCAAGGGACATTGGCATGAGCAGTTCGTTGTCGACGTGATCCAGGGTGGCGCTGGGACATCGACGAACATGAATGCGAACGAGGTCATCGCCAATCGCGCGCTTGAGCTGCTTGGCAAGCGAAAGGGTGAGTATCAGCATCTCCATCCGCTTGACGACGTCAATCTCTCTCAATCTACCAATGACGTCTATCCGACGGCGCTTCGGATCGCGGCGTATCTGATGCTCCAGGACCTGAAACACTCGGTCGAATATTGCGCGGCCGCCTTCCATCGAAAAGGATACGAATTTCGAAACGTCCTTACCATGGGACGGACGCAATTGCAGGATGCGGTGCCCATGATGCTTGGACAGGCGTTCACAGCATTTGCCGTCACCTTGCGTGAGGACATCCAGCGATTCGGGGAAGTGCAACGGCTGTTGACTGAGATCAATCTCGGTGCAACAGCGATCGGGACCGGGATCAATACGCATCCGCGCTATCGGACGCTGGTCAGGAAGTTCCTGACACAAGATATGCATATCCGTTTCGTCACGGCCCCTGATCTCGTCGAAGCAACGCAGGACACAGGTGCCTTCACGCTCACTTCCGGCACCCTTCGCCGTCTTGCTGTGAAGCTCTCGAAGATCGCGGATGATCTTCGGTTGCTTTCGTCGGGGCCGATCGCCGGTCTGGGAGAGATCAACCTGCCGGCGGTTCAACCTGGTTCCAGCATCATGCCGGGGAAGGTGAACCCGGTCATACCCGAGGTCATCAACCAGATCGCCTTCCGCGTGATCGGGAGTGATGTGGCGGTCACGATTGCGGCGGCCTCCGGGCAACTCCAGTTGAATGCGTTCGAGCCGATCATCGGATACAGCATCTTCGAATCCATCCGTTCGCTCAATGACGGATGCAGGATACTTGCGGACAAATGCGTATCGGGTATCAAGGCGAATGTGGAGCGTTGCCGCACGAATGTCGAGCGCAGTCCGGGGCTTGCGACGATCCTGAATCCCTTCATCGGCTACGAGCGCGCTGCGGCCATCGCAAAGGAATGCCTCGCGACAGGGAAGCCCGTCGCTGACCTTGTGCTTGCACGCGGTTGGATGACGAAACAGGAACTCGACCGTGTCATGCGTCCTGAGTTGATGACTCGTCCGACGATGACCAGCAGATCGACGAAACGGAAGCTGCGCGGGCATTAGCGCAGGGAGATAGAGATGCCTGTCAAGGATCAACAAGACGAAGGCGAGAAGAGAATGCGCGTCCATGGTGTCTTTCCACCGATGCTGACCCCGTTCACCCCACGCGGTGAGGTGGATGAAGGAGCATTCGTTTCGAACATCGAGAAGTGGAATCGAACGTCGCTGGCGGGATTTGTCGTTCTCGGATCGAATAGCGAAGCCGCGTATTTGACGGAGGCGGAGAAACTGCGACTCATTGAACTGACGAGCGAACGCGCCGCCTCCGACAAGATGGTCGTTGCAGGGACGGGGGTCGAGTCAACGCAGGAGACCGTTCATCTGACGAACGAGGCCGCGAGGCGTGGTGCTCAGGCGGCGCTCGTCCTCACGCCGAGCTACTACACGGACAAGATGGATGATCGGGCATTGATCGCGCACTTCACGGCGGTCGCGGATGCGGCGGTGATCCCGATTCTGCTTTACAATGTTCCCAAGTTCACGCACGTAACCATTTCGGTACGAGCAATCGAGACGTTGGCTCGCCATGCGAACATCGTGGGTATGAAGGATAGTTCCGGAGATGTTCCGCGTTTGACCGCGATCCTCAACGCAGTTCCGGATCGATTCAATCTGATCGTTGGCACGGCGGCTGCTTGGTTTCCTGCGATTGCGCTCGGCATGCGAGCCGGGATCCTGGCGTTAGCGAATTGCGCTCCCAATGAGAGCGCACGTGTGCTCTCCCTGTTTGAGGAGGGGAAGATTGCCGATGCGAGAGAATTGCACAACCGGCTCTTTGCGTTGAATGCGGCAATCACGGCAACCTTTGGTGTTGCGGGGGTGAAACATGCAGCGGAGGTGTGCGGATATGCAGGAGGAGCGGTGCGGAGTCCGTTGCAGCCGTTGCGGGAGGAAGCGAAGCAGATAATCGAGCGCTTGTGCAGGGAAGCGGGTGTGGGAGAGTGAAGGAAGTAACGAGTTGAGCGGGTGGGCGTTGGGAAGAACGACGGGAAGACCGAGTTCCCGCGAGGGCAAGATAAATGAGGAGGGCGAACACCATGACGCCGTAGGCGGCGACGACATACTCGAC
>JALONE010000153.1 GCA_025455125.1 Bacteroidota bacterium | reverse complement strand
GCCGAGGTGGGCGGGGACTACTACGATGTGTTCGAGCTTTCTGATGGACGATACGGGCTCGTCGTGGCAGATGTCTCCGGCAAAGGGGTGTCAGCCGCCTTCTACATGGCGGTCCTTAAGGGGATCTTTCTATCGCTAGTCCGGCTCGATCCCTCCCCTCGCGAACTGCTTGTTAAAGCCAATCGCGCATTGCTGGAAAGTTTGGAGAAGAATGCATTTATTAGTGTCGTGTACGCTGTTCTGGACACCAAGAATGGCGATCTTGTGATGGCGCGTGCCGGACATTGTCCGGTTGTCCATGCTTCCGCGAAGGGCACTGAACTGATTCGCCCCAACGGACTCGGTCTCGGCCTCACCGAGGGCCGGTTGTTCGCCCAATCCACCGAGGAACGCGTGATCCGACTGATGACGCAGGATGTTTGCGTTTTCTACACCGATGGGGTGACCGAGGCACGCAACGCCCTCGATGAAGAATTCGGGTACGACCGACTGGTCGACGCTGTTCATCGCCACAAGACGAAAGACGCTGCCGGCATCAAGGATGGAATTCTTCAGGAAATCCGCACCTTCTTGGAGAATTCTGCGTATACCGACGACATGACTCTTGTCGTCATCAAGTGGCTGGCGTGTGCAGAGGAGAAGTCCCGGGTGATCTCATGATGCGACAGGAAGGAGCAAACCACCATGACTGAATTTAAAGTCCAGGAACGCCCCGGAGAGGGGGTCAGCATCCTTGATCTGAGAGGATACTTGGACGCGCATACGGCGACCGACCTGGAGAATGCGTTTCAGCGCCTCTTGGGGGCAAAGAAATTCAACATCGTGGTCAATTGCCGGGATCTCTCGTACATCAGCAGTGCGGGTCTCGGTGTGTTCATGGCGTACATCGAGGACGTACGCAAGAATAACGGCGACATCAAGTTGACGAACATGACGCCGAAGGTTTACAACGTCTTCGACCTGCTTGGCTTCCCGATCCTGTACGAGATCTACAAGGATGAGTCGGAGGCGATCTCGAAGTTCCAGAATACGACCAAGCATTGAGGGAGTGCTGCACCCCCGTTCGTATCAGCCATGAGCAGTGCATCGAAAACCATATCGAAGATCGTCTCGAGCAGCACGGAAAGCCTTTCCGACATCCGGGAGTTTGTCGCGGGCCAGGCCCGAACCCACGGATTCCCCGAAGATGAAGTCGCCAACATCGTGCTCGCCGTAGATGAAGCATGCACGAACATCATCAAGCATGCCTATCGGTTCGCTTCCGACAAGCAGATCGAGATCTCGGTCGGACGTCAGGGGCGGGAGTTCGAGGTCATCATCTCCGACGACGGTCGGTCATTCGATCCGGCCGCATTGCGCAATCCCGATCTGAAAGAACATCTGACCCACTATCGCCGCGGCGGCCTCGGCGTGTACCTAATGAAGAAACTGATGGACACAGTGGAATATCAATTCCAGCCGGGCCAGCGGAATCACGTTCGGCTTGTCAAGTTCCTTCCCGCCTCACCTTCGAGGTGATCATGGCGCTTCCGCGCGCAACCGTCCGAAGCCGCTCAGACGGACGTGAACTCTCCGACCTCATCCCGCTGTTCGAATTCAGCACCATCGTCAATTCGTCCCTCGACCTCGACTTCATTCTGAACACCGTGCTTCGCACGCTGATGGGAAAGATGCTGGTGTCGAAGGGACTGGTGTTGCTGCGTCGATCCAATGACCTTTTCGATCTCATCACCGCGAAGGGGATCGATGTTCCTGTCCCCTTCAAACAGCTCGCCGTGATTCGGCCGCCACGCACGGTGAGGGGTGTTCGTGAGTTGAAGAAGGGACCGCTGGCGGAATTGGCACGTGCAACGGCGCTGCAACTTGTCATCCCGATCAGCAGTCATGGGGCGGTGGTGGGGTTCATCGGGCTTGGTCCCAGGCTGAGCAAGAAACCCTACTCCTTATCATCGACCAGGTGCGCGATGCGAACCGCAGACTCGACCGGAAGATCCAGGAACTCAACACGCTGTTCGATCTGAGCAAGGAATTCAATATCGGTCTCGATCAGGATCGCGTCGTCCGGCTCCTGACGTTCGCCTTGCTGGGACAAATAGGAGCGAAACAGTACGCCATCTGTTTGCGGGAGAACGATCAAGCGGTGATCGTCGCGTCGCGCCTGACCTCTTCGTCGGACCTTTCGGACGCGCTCGATCCTCTTTGCAGTCTCACGCGTACCATGGCCGTGCGGGAGATGTTCCGTCAACGTCCTACGCGGCTCATTGCTGCCAAGCTTATGCAATCGGGGATCGAGGCAGTCGTTCCAATGCGCCTGCAAAGCGTTTCGAAAGGGGTGATCCTGCTGGGAGAGCGGTTACGGGGTGGTACGTACTCCGCAGAGGATTTTGAATTCCTGTTCTCGCTTGGCAATCTTGCGATCACGTCGATTGAAAACGCCCGACTCTTCAAAGAAGGGATCGAGCGGCAGAAGTTGGAAGACGAACTCCTGATCGCGCGCGAGATCCAGCAGGGGTTGCTCCCCGACGCGTTGCCCGTCATGTCGGCGATCGATGCCGCGGCGGTCAACGTGCCCTCGAAGGCGGTGGGGGGTGATTACTACGACATGATGACGCGAAGGGACGCTTCGGTCGTTCTCGCGATCGGAGACGTGTCCGGGAAGGGGACGCCTGCCGCATTGCTCATGGCGAGCGTCCAGGCTGCACTGCGTGCGCTTGCTCCCGATTGTCACTCCCTCCCCGAGACGACGGGTCGCATCAATGATCTGACGTTCGGCAATACGAAAGGTGGGGGGCGATTCATCACATTCTTCTGGGGCGTGCTGAGCCAGGATGGGCGAACGCTCCAGTACGTCAACGCGGGCCACAATCCGCCTATCCTTCTTCGGGCAAATGGGACCATCGAGAGGCTCGAAGAAGGGGGATTGTTGCTTGGGGTGTTCAGTACGACCACACCCTATTGCGACGCGACCGTGACGCTCGGGGAAGGAGATGTGCTTCTGCTGTTTACAGACGGTGTGAGCGAAGCGATGAACGAGAAAGCCGAGGAATTCGGCGAGGAACAGTTGATCGAAACGCTTATCCGCTCATCAAAAAGAACCGCGTCTGAGATCCTCGCCGAGATCCGATCGGCAGTCCTCAAACACACCGGTGAGGAACCGCAGTCAGACGACCTGACGATGCTCGTCTTGAAGAAGCGTGTCGGGTCGGAACCGCGTTGATAAAACCGCACTGTTTTGCTACATTGCCCTCGTTTCCAAGGATAATCATTCGATGAAATACGATTTTCTCGCGGTTGAGCAGAAGTGGCAGGCGTATTGGGATGAACAACAGACGTTTCGCGTTCACGACGACGAAACGCGTCAGAAGCTCTACGTCCTCGATATGTTTCCGTATCCGTCCGGAGCCGGCCTTCACGTTGGCCACCCGGAAGGTTATACGGCAACGGACATCCTGTGCCGATACAAGCGCATGCGCGGATATTCCGTTCTGCATCCGATGGGCTGGGATGCGTTCGGGCTTCCCGCCGAACGGTACGCGATGCAAACGAACATCCATCCCCGCATTACCACCGAACGGAATATCGACACCTTCCGCCGACAGATCAAGATGCTGGGATTGAGCTACGACTGGCAACGTGAGGTCAACACGACCGATCCCGGCTACTACAAGTGGACGCAGTGGATCTTCATGCAGATCTACAATGCGTGGTACGACGCGCGTGCGCGAAGAGCCCGTCCGATCGAAACGCTTCGCCGGGAACTTGAGACATCCGGCACATCGCAGCTTGCTGGCGAACGGTCGTTCACGGCCGATGAATGGAAGGCGATGACAGCTAAACAGCAACACGATGTCTTGGCCGAGTATCGGCTCGCCTACCTTGCGGAGATCCCCGTGAACTGGTGCGAGGCGCTCGGGACCGTGTTGGCGAACGAGGAGGTCGCCGAATGGACGGAAAAAGGATACACGGTCGAACGCCGACCCATGAAGCAGTGGATGATGCGGATCACCGCCTATGCGGAACGCCTGCTGGAGGATGCGAAGGACCTCGATTGGCCAACGTCCACGCTTGAGCAGCAACGAAATTGGATCGGACGCTCGGAGGGGGCGGAGATCCGATTTGCGATCAAGGGTATCCAGGAATCTCTCAAAGTGTTCACGACTCGTCCGGACACGCTCTTCGGTGCCACATACATGGTTCTGGCTCCGGAGCATCCGCTGGTCGATGCGATCACTTCTCCGGCGATGCGTGAACAGGTGGCGGAATATCGCAACGCAACGGCGTTGAAGAGCGAATTGGAGCGGGGCACCGAGAAGGACAAGACCGGGGTCTTCACCGGCGCCTATGCGGTCAATCCCGCGACCGGGAAGGACATTCCCGTCTGGATCGCCGACTACGTTCTGATGGGATACGGAACCGGCGCCATCATGGCCGTCCCGGGACACGACGAGCGTGATATGGCATTCGCCAGGACGTTCGGTCTCGAGATCATCAAGGTTGTCGATGGCGGAGCGGGCGCGCCTGAATGCTTCATCGACGATGGAATCGCGATCAACTCGGCAGGCAGCGAGGTGTCCCTCAACGGTCAGAAGACCCCCGATGCAAAGCGGACCATCACAGAATGGCTTGAAAAGAAGAATCTCGGAAAGGGGACCATCCAGTTCAAACTCCGAGATTG
This sequence comes from Bacteroidota bacterium, assembly GCA_025455125.1. Taxonomy (GTDB): domain Bacteria; phylum Bacteroidota; class Ignavibacteria; order UBA10030; family UBA10030; genus JAKAJH01. The sequence continues at coordinate 1,861 of JALONE010000153.1, read as the reverse complement.
GCTGTTCTCCCGTCAACGATACTGGGGAGAGCCGATTCCCATCGTCCACTGGGAAGACGGCACAATGGATACGCTGGATGTGAAGGACCTTCCTCTCAAGTTGCCGGAACTCGCGAAGTTCCAGCCAAGCGGAACGACGGAATCGCCTCTTGCGTTGGCGACGGAATGGGTGAATGTCACCGATCCCGGGACAGGACGGAAGGGAAGACGCGAAACGAATACGATGCCGCAATGGGCCGGATCGTGTTGGTACTATCTCCGATACATCGATCCGAAGAACGATTCGGCGTTCGTTGATCCTGCGAAGGAACGACGCTGGATGCCGATCGACCTGTATGTCGGAGGCTCGGAACATGCGGTGCTGCATCTGATGTACGCACGGTTCTGGCATAAGGTGCTCTTCGATCTTGGACATGTCAGCACGAAGGAGCCCTTCACACGGCTGCGGCATCAGGGGATCATTCTTGGCGAAGACTCCCGCAAGATGTCCAAGTCCCGCGGCAACGTTGTCAATCCTGATGACGTGGTCCAGGAATATGGCGCCGATGCGATGCGATTGTTTGAGATGTTCATGGGACCGCTGGAAGAGATGAAGCCCTGGAGCACGCGCGGTGTCGAAGGGGTGTTTCGGTTCCTCAATCGCGCGTGGCGGCTCTACGTGACGGAGGAAGGGACGCTTGCATCGAACATCGTCGATGACGCGCCGACGGAAGCAACGGAGCGATTGTATCATCAGACCGTGCAGAAGGTCGGCGCGGATATCGAAAGCCTTCGCTTCAACACGGCGATCTCGCAGATGATGATCTTTGTGAATGAGATGATGAAACTCGACGCACGACCGCGCGCTGTGCTTGAACCGTTCGTGCTTCTGCTCGCGCCGTTTGCGCCTCATCTGGCGGAAGAGCTCTGGCAGAAACTCGGTCACTCCCATTCGCTTGCGTATGAACCGTGGCCGGCCTTTGATCCGGCGAAGGCGGCTGAATCCTCCCTGGAGATCGTGGTCCAGATCAACGGAAAGGTCCGGGCGAAGATCATCGTTCCCGCCGGAACAGCGGCGACGCAGCTGGAGGCATTGGCATTCGCGGACGAGAACGTGCGGAAGTACACGGACGGGAAGAAGATCGTCAAGAAGATCGTCGTTCCAGACAAGCTTGTCAACATTGTCGTTGCCGGATAAGCGAGGTCCTGCGTGCCGACCGTTTCAGCGCTCATCATCACGAAAAATGAAGAACGGAACATCGCTGAATGCCTTGCGAGCGTCGCCTGGACCGACGAGCGGATCGTTGTGGATTCTGGGAGCACCGACAAGACGGTTGCCTTGGCAGCGGCGGCAGGTGCGCAAGTCTTCGAACGGCCCTGGGATGGATTCGGCGAGGCGAAGAACTTCGGTTTACAGCAGGCGCACAGCGACTGGATTCTGTGGATCGATGCCGACGAACGGCCCACGCCGGAACTGACGACGGAACTGAAGGAAGCGTTGGCCGAAGCCCGGGCGTCGGTCGCAGGGTACACGATGCCGCGGCGTGCGAACTTCCTTGGCCGCTGGATCTACCATTGTGGTTGGTATCCGGGACGAGTGACGCGCCTGTTTCGAAGGTCGAAGGGCCGCTTCACGCTGCATAAGGTGCACGAGCGATTGGAGTTGGACGGCCAGGTGGAGCACCTCAAGTCCGACCTGCTCCATTACACGGATCCCGACCTGTTTCACTATTTCGAGAAGTTCAATCGTTACACGTCGCTTGCGGCGGATGAGCTTGTTCATCGGAGCGTGCGATTTCGCATGAGTGACATCCTCGTGCGTCCTGCATGGACGTTCATTCGGATGTATCTCATCCGTCAAGGATTTCGCGACGGGCTCGCG
>JALONE010000152.1 GCA_025455125.1 Bacteroidota bacterium | reverse complement strand
ATAGGAGGGCGGTCTATGTCTTCTTCAACTTCGACGCGGCGGCTCGTGATCGTCTCGAACAGGCTCCCCATTACGGTTCGCCTGGAGAATGGAACGATCGCGTATGGGGAAAGCGCCGGCGGCCTTGCGACGGGCTTGAGTTCGTTCCTGGATTCGTATCGCTCTCATTTCCCGGATCGCGAGGGATATGTGTGGGTCGGATGGCCCGGGAGCACGATCCCGCCGGACCATCAGGAGAACGTCAGGCAAACGCTTGCCGAACAGCATCGGGCGCTGCCGGTGTTTCTCTCCGGCGAGGAAATGGACGAATTCTACCTCGGATTCTGCAACAAGACCCTCTGGCCGCTGTTCCACTATTTTCCATCATACACCACGTATCGCGAGGATTACTGGGCGCGCTACGTTGCCGTGAACGAACGGTTCGCTGAAGCGTTGAAGCCTTTGCTTCTCCCAGATGATGTCGTGTGGATCCAGGACTATCACCTGATGTTGTTGCCTCAGATGTTGCGCGCGCATGTGCCGCAAGCGCTCATCGGCTTCTTCCTTCATATCCCGTTTCCGTCGTTCGAGTTGTTTCGCCTGCTTCCTCCGCGGTGGCGGGAGGCGATTCTTGAAGGAGTGCTCGGGTCGGACCTTGTCGGATTTCACACGTATGAGTACACCCGGCACTTCCTTCAATCCGTGCTTCGCATTCTCGGTCACGACCATTCCCTGGGGCGGATCGTTCTTCCCGCGCATGTCGCACGCGCGGAAACCTATCCGATGGGGATCGATTTCCAGCGTTTCGTCGCCGCGGCGCGTGATCCGGAAACGGAGGCCGAGCGGAACGAGATCCGCGCGACGCTGCGCAACATGCGCTCCATCCTTTCGGTGGACCGGCTCGATTATTCGAAGGGAATTCTCAATCGCCTCGAAGCGTACGAACTCCTTCTCGAACGACATCCCGAATATCATGGCGCGGTCGTGCTCATCGCCGTCGTCGTTCCTTCCCGAATCGGCGTCGACCAATATGAGACAATGAAGCGGCAGATCGAGGAGATCGTCGGACGGATCAACGGACGGTTTGGAACCGTTGCCTGGACGCCGGTGATCTATCAATATCGCAATCTCGGCTTGCACTCGCTCTCTGCGTTGTACAGCGTCAGCGATGTCGGCCTTGTGACACCGCTGCGGGACGGCATGAACCTCGTCGCAAAGGAATATATCGCGTCGCGGTCGGATCACACAGGCGTTCTGGTTCTAAGCGAGATGGCCGGCGCGGCAAAGGAATTGGGCGAAGCACTTATTGTGAATCCCAACGATCGGGGGGAGATGGCGGATGCAATGCACACGGCGCTTCAGATGCCGGAAGAGGAACAGCGGCAACGGAATATTGTGATGCAGGAGCGTCTGCTTCGGTATGATGTGACACGTTGGGCGGGAGAGTTTCTGAAGGACCTTGGCGAGATGGAAGAGGTCCGGAACCGTTTCACGGCGAAACTCCTGACCCATGGTTCGCGCGGAGACCTTCTCCGGTCGTACGCGGAGGCGCGGCAACGTCAGCTTTTCCTCGATTACGACGGCACGCTCGTGCCCTTCGTCCGCCATCCCTCGCTCGCCAAGCCCCCCGAACGATTGCATCGTCTGCTTGCGCAACTTGCCAACGATCCGCGGAACTCGGTCGTCATCCTCAGTGGGCGCGACCGCGCTTCGCTTGATCGGTGGCTTGGACACTTGCCCATCGGACTCGCCGCGGAGCACGGATTCTGGCTGAAGGACGCCGGAGGGCAATGGATGAACGCTCCACATCCTTCCACCGATTGGAAGCTCACCTTGCGTGCGATCCTGGAGCAGCACGCTGACCGGCTCCCGGGAGCCTTCGTTGAAGAGAAGGAGTTCTCCATGGTGTGGCACTACCGGTCGTCGGATCCCGATCAGGCGCGCCCCATCGCCGCAGAGCTGATCGACCAATTGACGAGCTACACGACCGGCTTGAATGTTCAGGTGTTGCCGGGGAACAAGGTCGTCGAGGTTCGCACAGCCGGCATTCACAAGGGGACGGCGGCCTCGCATTGGTTGAGCGGACGAATGAACGATCACATTCTCGCGATCGGAGACGATTGGACCGACGAAGATCTGTTTCGCGCTCTTCCTCCGAATTCGTTCACCATTCGTGTCGGCATTACGAACACCGTCGCACTCTACAATGTTCGCGGGCCGGAGGATGTTCTGCGTCTGCTGGAATCACTGGCCCTTTCCCATTTTTGAAAACGCCGTTTTTGGCCCATTTCCACGAATAGGAAGGGAAATGGGGGACATCCCCGAATCGGCGTGAATCTGTGCTTGCTTTAAAGGGTCATCTACGAAATCCCGTGCGTGGTCGTGGCACGACCATTGCCTTTCTTGCCATACTCTGTTCCCACGTATCCAACCCCCAGGAGAATTTATGGCTAAGTATAAGATCGCATGGTTACCCGGAGACGGTGTTGGTGTCGATGTCCTCGACGCTACGAAGATCGTCCTTGAGAAGATCAAGCTCGACGCAGAATACATCCATGGTGATATCGGATGGGAGTTCTGGTGCAAGGAGGGAGATGCGCTTCCGGAACGTACGGTTGAGTTGCTCAAGAATGTCAATGCCGCGCTGTTCGGCGCCATCACATCAAAGCCGATCAAGGCAGCGCAGGCGGAGCTTGTGCCGGAGTTGCAGAGCAAGAATCTCGTCTATCGTTCACCGATCGTTCGGATGCGGCAAATGTTCGATCTCTACAATTGTCTTCGTCCGTGCAAAGGATATCCCGGCAATCCGCTGAACTTCAAAGAAGGGATCGACCTGGTCGTGTTCCGCGAGAACACTGAGGATCTGTATGCCGGCGTGGAATTCCCGACGCCACCGGCCGAGCTGATCGATCTCCTGACGAAGATCTCAAAACCCTTCGCACCGTTTGCGAAGCTCTCTCCCGATCAATACGCCATCTCCACGAAGATCAACACAAAGGCGGGATCAGAACGCATTGTCCGCGCTGGATACGAGTTCGCGAAGAAGAACGGACGGAAGAAGGTCACCATCGTCCACAAGGCGAACGTTGTCCGCGCAACCGACGGATTATTCCTTGAGGTCGCAAAAGAGGTTGCAAAAGACTATCCGGGCATCCAATTTGACGAAGCGAACATCGATGCGATGACAATGTGGCTGCTGAAGAATCCGTTCAACTATGACGTTCTCGTTGCGCCAAACCTCTACGGCGACATCATTTCGGACCTCTGCGCACAGATGGTCGGCGGTCTCGGCTTCGCCTGCTCTGGAAACATCGGCAAGCAGCTTGCGGTCTTTGAGCCGACGCATGGTTCCGCACCGAAGTATGCGGGACAGTACAAGGTGAATCCCATCGCGACCATTCTCGCCGCCAAGATGATGCTGGATTGGCTGGGCGAGACCGACAAGGGCGCCGCGCTGGAGAAGGCTGTCGCCATGGTCATCAAGGAAGGGAAGGTCCGTACGTACGATATGGGCGGCAACAGCAGCACGCTCGACATGGCGAAGGCGGTGGCAGATAAATTGTAGGATTGCGGATTGTGGATTGTGGATTGCAGATTGCGGATTGGAGAGACTGATGAGCATTCTTGTTCATGAGGTTGGGCTTCGGGATGGTTTGCAGATGGAAACGCAGACCGTTCCGACGGAACAGAAGATCGCCTGGGCGGATGCGCTCATGGCGTCCGGGATCGACATTCTGCAGCTCGGGTCGTTCGTGCATCCAACGAAGGTTCCCCAGATGGCGGATACTGACGCATTGTTTCAGCACTACCAGGCACCCGGACGGAAGCCGGCGAATGTCGTGCTCGCAGGCCTGGTCCTGAACGAGAAGGGGCTGGAGCGCGGCATGGCGTGCGGTGTGGAGATGTTCTGCATGGGCGTCTCTGCGAGCGAAACACACAGCCAGAAGAACACCGGGATGTCGATCGGTGACGCAACGAAGCGCATCATTGCGATAGCGAAGCAGACGGTCGATGCGGGAAAGCGGGCGCAGGTATCGGTCCAATCGGCGTTCGGGTGCGGGTATGAGGGCTATGTTCCGCCAGAGCGCATTCTGCAGATCGTGCGCAAGTTCCTGGATGCCGGATTGAAGAACATTTCGCTTGCGGACACGGCGGGCCATGCGACGCCGGAGCGCGTGTACGAGATGTTCAACGCAATCCTGCAGCTTGATCCCACGGCCGAGTGCACCTGTCACTTCCACAACACGTACGGCCTCGGCCTCGCCAATTGCTATGCAGCGATGAAGGCCGGCGTGAAGTATTATGAGTCGTCGGTCGCCGGACTTGGCGGATGCCCTTTCACTAAAGTGGCAGGCGGCAATGTCTGCACGGAAGACCTTGTCCACTATCTCCACCGGATCGGCATGCGGCCCGAAATCAAGCTCGACGTGATCATTCAGACCGCATCGGATGTCGCGCGCTTTTTCGGACGCGAGATGCCAGGAATGGTCTATAAGAGCGGGGCGATTCCGTACACAGCACCTGTACATTGATGATTGCGGATTGCAGATTGCGCCCGCCTGCCTGTCAAGATTCATCTAGGCGGGCAGGGATTGCTGATTGTGTTTTGATTCTTGG
>JALONE010000151.1 GCA_025455125.1 Bacteroidota bacterium | reverse complement strand
GCAGATCGCATCTGAAGGGAAATGGGGCCACATGGTCAGCCTGCGCGGCAACGAAGTGACGGCGGTGCCGGTCAAAGAGGCGATCCTGAAGCTACGGACAGTCCCGCTCGATTCTCAGCTCATTCTTTCTGCCCGCGCGGTTGGCACAACCTTCGGCGATTGATGAAAGCCGCGGTCGTTACGGCGTACGGCCCACCTGAAGTAATCCACATCCGGGAAGTACCCACCCCGGATCCCGCACCGACGCAGGTCCGCATTCGTGTGCGAAGCATCGGACTCAATTTTGCCGATGTCTTCGCGCGGATGGGGCTCTATCCGGGCGTGCCGCGATGTCTTCGCGCGGATGGGGCTCTATCCGGGCGTGCCGCGTCCGCCGTTCACGCCGGGCATCGAGGTCGCAGGGGAGATCGAACGATGCGGCGCGAACGTGCGCGATCGTTCGGTTGGGGAACATGTCATTGCATTTACGCCATTCAACGGATATGCAGAGTACGTCTGCATTTCCGCAACGCGCGCATTTCCTATCCCTGCTGGACTCAGTTGGGAGACCGCTGCTTCGCTCCTGGTCACCTCGCTGACTGCCTGGCATGGTCTTGTGACCTTGGCGGGTGTACGCAAAGGAGAGCGTGTCGTGATCCATGCGGCCGCGGGGGGCGTTGGAACAGTGGCCGTGCAATTGGCGGCACATCGGGGGGCTGAGATCTTTGCAACGGCAGGTTCGAAAGAGAAGCTGGAGCTCGCGCGTTCACTTGGTGCGCATCATGTCATCGACTACACGAAGGAAGATTTTGCGGACGTGGTCCGCTCGGTGACCGATGGATACGGTGCCGATGTGATCTACGATTCCGTCGGCGGACGCATCTTCAAGCGCGGATGGCGCTTGCTCGCGCCGATGGGGCGATATGTCTTGTACGGTTTTGCAGCTGCCGCTGGGCCGCGACGCATGAACTGGTTCCGCGCGGCACGAGAAGCATGGGCGATGCGGCTTCCGCTGGCATATACCTGGCCCTCGCGCAACATCTCGCTGCACGCTTTTAACTTGTTCTTCCTGGCGTCGAAGAGCGACGAGCTGAATGCCGCGGCATCGGCGCTGCTGGATCTCTATCAGCGCAATGTTCTGAAGCCCGTGGTCGGGGCGACATTTCCGTTCGAACGCATCGCAGATGCCCAGGCATACCTGCAGTCGCGTGCGAGCGTGGGGAAGGTGGTGGTGCTCCTTGGTGACTAGCACGGGAGATAGGGATCCGTCGTCTGTCCTTGATCCCGACTTTCTTCTCGGTGCGTATGCGACCGGCTACTTCCCGATGGCAGACAGCTCAACAGGGGAGATCTGCTGGTATTCGCCGGATCCACGGGCGATCATCGAGTTGGACGGCCTGCGGATCAGCCGAAGTTTGAGACACAGCATCCGAGCCAACCGCTTCACGGTCCGATGGGACTCGGCATTCGAGCAGGTCATCAGAGCATGCAGCGCACGTCCCGAGACATGGATCTCGGAAGACATCATCGACGCATATCGTCGCTTGTTCGAACAGGGATTCGCGCACAGTGTCGAGGCATGGACCGAGGGGGCCCTTGCGGGCGGATTGTACGGCATCGCACTGGGGAAAGCGTTCTTTGGTGAATCGATGTTCAGCCTTCAGAAGGATGCGTCGAAAGTCGCGCTTGTCGCCCTGGTCAACCGTCTGAAAGATACAGGCTTCCTTCTTCTCGATGTGCAGTTTCAAACGCCGCATCTCAAGAGTCTGGGCGCGGTCGAGATCTCTCGAACGGAGTATCTAAGACGACTGCGGGCCGCCATCCCGTTGGTCGATAAAACGTCAGGCATGTCACATGTAACCGGAGCATGATCTATGTCTACCTCGCATCAGATCCCTGTCATTACCGAAACGAATTTCAAGGACCTGAATTTGGTCAATCGCGGGAAGGTTCGCGACATCTATGACTTCGGAGACTCGCTGCTCATTGTTGCGACCGACCGGCTTTCCGCTTATGACGTTGTGATGAACGAGGGAATTCCGCTGAAGGGAAAGGTGCTCACGCAGATCTCGGAATACTGGTTTGAGCAAACCAAGGACCTCATCGCCAACCATCTGCGATCGACGATCATCTACGATTTCCCGTCGGCATGCAAGCCGTATTGGAGTGACCTTGATGGCCGCACCATGTGGGTTCGGAAGACCAAACCGCTTCCGGTTGAATGCGTCGTCCGCGGGTACCTCGCAGGGTCAGGATGGTCGGAATACCAGAAAAGCCGAAGCGTGTGCGGCATTCCTTTGCCGGAAGGGCTCGTCGAATCGTCCCGGTTGTCCGAGCCCATCTTCACCCCGGCGACAAAGGAAGAAAAGGGGAAGCACGACGAGAACATCTCGTTCGAGCGGATGGTGAACATTGTTGGGAAGGAGATCGCGGAGAAGGTGCGTGACCTGACGATCGCGCTGTATCTGCGCGGGGCTTCCATCGCCGAGAAGAAGGGGATCATCATCGCCGACACCAAGATGGAATTTGGGATCGATGCGAACGGGGAGCTCATCCTGATCGACGAATTGCTCACGCCCGACAGTTCCCGATTCTGGCCGATGGACACGTATGCGGCGGGGAAAGGACAAGAGAGCTTCGACAAGCAGTATGTGCGGGATTATCTCGTCTCGATCAACTTCAACAAGCGACCGCCGGCGCCGAAATTGCCGGAGGATGTCATCCTCAAGACCTCCGGTCTGTACGTGGAGGCTCTGAAGCGTCTCACCGGACGATCGTTGATATGAGGCCTTCGTGCCCTTCCGCGTGATCGAGCATCCGGCCGACCTCGGGATCGAGGTTTCGGCAGCGGATCGGGCCTCCCTGTTTGCGGAAGCCGCGTATGGACTGACGCATTTGATCAATCCCTCATCCGTCCTTTCCGCGACATTGGAGCGGAGCGTCACGGTTGAGGGCGCTGATCTTGCCCAACTGATGGTCCGATGGCTAAACGAAGTGTTGTTCCTGTTCGATTCCGAACGGTTCCTGGTCTCCTCTGCCTGCGTTCGCTTCGATCGATCGTTTCGACTGAGCGCGACGCTGACCGGTGAGCAGGCGGACCCGCGGCGCCATGTAAATCTGCAAGAGATCAAAGCGGTGACCTATCATCACATCACGGTGACCGAATCCGCCGCCGGTTGGTCCGCGACGGTCATTTTCGATGTCTGAGCCGCATGCCCCATGTCGATACACCGGCTTGACCCTTTTCGAGTTGTCATCCATCGCTCGTTCCAGACCGGGATGAGGGTCGAGGGTCTGGTGTACGCCGATGCCGATCTATTTTCAGCGATCGAACGGGATGAGACGCTCCAACAAGTTGCCAATGTCGCCACGCTCCCCGGCATTATCGGAAGATCGCTGGCAATGCCGGATGCGCATCAAGGGTACGGGTTTGCGATCGGCGGCGTGGCAGCCATGGACATGGATGACGGAGTCGTGTCGGCCGGAGGCGTCGGCTTTGACATCAACTGCGGCGTGAGATTGCTTCGCACGGACCTGAAAGAACGCGAGGTCCGTCCTCAGATCGATGCGTTGCTTCATCGTCTTTCGCGGGAGATCCCGTGCGGCGCGGGCAAGGAAGGAAGCGTCGCTCTTTCGGAAGAAAAGATGAACAGCGTACTCCTTGGGGGCGCGCGGTGGGCGGTGGAGCAGGGGTATGGCATCCAGGAGGATCTGGACCATATCGAAGAAGGAGGCTGTCTCGCAGGAGCGGATCCCGCTGGCGTCAGCAAGCGTGCGCGCGAACGGGGACGCGATCAGTTGGGGACGCTCGGTTCGGGAAATCACTTCGCCGAAGTGCAATACGTTTCAGAAGTGCATGATGCGGACGCGGCGAAGGCATTTCATTTGCAGGAAGGTCAGGTGACCGTGATGATCCATAGCGGATCACGGGGGCTGGGGCATCAGGTCTGCACCGATCACCTTGAAACCATGCAGGATGCGATGAGCGGGTACGGCATCCGCGTCATCGACCGCCAACTCGCCTGCGTGCCCATCAGGTCCAGGGAAGGACAGCGGTACCTGGGCGCGATGAACGCCGCTGCGAACTATGCGTTCGCAAACCGGCAGGTGATGAGTCATCGGGTGCGTTATGCGTTCGCTGATCGATTTGGTGGATGCAGCGTGCACACACTGTATGATGTCGCTCATAATATCGCGAAAGTAGAAGAGCACGAGATTGAAGGCCGACGGAAGAACGTGATGGTTCATCGCAAAGGCGCGACACGAGCGTTCCCGGCTGGACATGCTGATGTTCCTTCCGACTACCGTTCGGTCGGTCAACCCGTGCTGATTCCCGGAAGCATGGGAACGAGCTCGTACGTGCTCGTCGGGACCACGCGCGCGATGCAGGAGACGTTCGGTTCCGCGTGTCACGGCGCCGGACGCTCGATGAGCCGGCATGCGGCAAAGAAGGACACCACGGCGGAGGAAGTGATTCGGGCGTTGGAATCGCGCGGAATTCATGTGCGCAGCGCGACGAAGAGCGGCCTGACCGAGGAAAAGCCGGAAGCCTACAAAGATGTGACGCGCGTTGTCCGCATCGTTCATGAGGCGGGGATCGCGCGGATGGTCGCACGCCTGGTTCCCCTCGGCGTCATCAAGGGTTAGGGGAACCACGTGTCCATCGAGGACGTTTGTACCTTATTCCACACTTAGACTCAAGAGAGACCATGCTACCGTTAAACGAAGAGAATATTCTGAAGGCGCTTCGCGTTGTGCAGGACCCGGACCTTCATCGGGATATCGTAACGCTCGGATTCGTCAAGAACATCGCCATCAGCGGATCGGACATCCAATTCGATCTGCAGTTGACGACGCCGGCATGTCCGGTCCGCGATCAGTTCAAGGTTGATTGTGAAAAGGCCATCCGCTCCTCGATCTCCGGCGCGGGGAAGATCTCGATCACGCTG
>JALONE010000003.1 GCA_025455125.1 Bacteroidota bacterium | reverse complement strand
CACGGGGAATTCCCGTCTTTATTGCCAACGCGACGATGCGGCCGAATTCCGCCCGCTTCACGTTCGGACTCCGTTCTTTCCATCTTTCTCTCTATGATATGCTCACCGGCATCTACACCGTATCGGAACGGGATGTCGCGGCATTCAAGCGATTCGGCTTGCGACAGGTGAAGCTGGAAGCGATCGGTGAGACGCGGTACGACCAAGTGTGGCAGCGGAGCGAAGAGGCGAAGAAGAAGAACCTGATCGCCGCAAGCGTGCTGAAGAAGCGGAAGGTATTTGTCGTCGGCAGCAGTTGGCCGGAGGACGAAGAGGTCCTGCTTACCACATTCCGCAAGCTTCTCAAGTACGATTCGAATGCGCTGATGATCCTCGTTCCGCATGAGCCGACGCTCGAGGCACTCGAGGCGATCGAAACCGCACTCGCCAACAAACCGCGTTCGATCCGATTCTCGAACATGAACGACTACAACAACGAACCGGTCATCATTGTCGACAGCGTTGGAATCCTTACGGCGCTCTATCAGTATGCGGACGTCGCGTACGTCGGCGGGAGCTTCCGGCAGGGAATCCACAATGTGCTCGAACCCGCGGTGTACGGGATCCCCGTTCTCTACGGACCGAAACATGAGAATTCGCAGGAGGCGCTCGAACTCGCCCGGCGAGGAGGCGGCATCGTCGTTCAAGACCAACAGGACTGCTACCGGGCACTGCGAACCCTGCTCAGCGACGAGCGAGAACGAAGCCACGCAGGAACCGTGGCGCTGAAACTGGTGAAGGAAAACATTGGCGCAACAGAGCGACTGCTGGAACGGATCAAGCCCGCAATCGAAGCAGCCAGCGTGTAGGTGTACATCATTTCCGATTCACTCTTATTACTTCTGACTTTTGAGTTATGACTTTATGAAAGCTCTCTACTTCGATACCATCGGCGGTCTGAGCGGTGACATGGCGCTCGGCGCACTCGTGAGCGCGGGCGTTTCATTCGACGACCTTGTCCGCGAACTGCAGAAACTTAACGTCCCCGGATTTGAACTCGCTGCACGGCATATCGAACGCAGCGGGATCGTCTCGACGAAGATCGACGTCCACATCACGCTTCAACCGCATTACCATCGTCACCTGAAGGACATCGAGGCGCTGGTCGATGCAAGCGGACTGAGCGCATCGGTGAAGGAACGGTCGAAGAAGATCTTTCGCGCGGTGGCAGTTGCGGAGGCAAAGGTCCACAATACGACGATCGAGAAGGTGCACTTCCATGAAGTAGGTGCGCTGGATTCACTCGTCGACATCGTCGGAGTCTCCATTTGCCTGGAAATGCTCGGCATTGAAGCGGTCTATTCCTCTCCCATGAAGGTCGGACGTTCCGGTCTCGTGAATTCTCAGCATGGAAAGCTGCCGGTTCCAACGCCGGCGACACTGGAGATCCTGAAAGGATATCCGATCGTCCTGACGGAGATCCCGTACGAGTTGACCACGCCCACGGGCGCAGCGATCGTGAAGGCGCTGTCGCAAGGCGTGTTGACAACGGAGGCATTGAGGATCGAGCGCATCGGCTACGGCGCCGGTTCGCGGGAGATCGAGCATCTGCCCAATCTGCTCCGCGTCATGATCGGCGAGCTCGAGCCCGGCTATCAGACGGACGAGATCGTCAGCATCGAAACGAACATCGACGACATGAATCCCGAGATGTATCCGTTCGTCGTCGAGCGGCTTCTGGCGGCCGGAGCGCACGACGCCTACTTCGTGCCGGTGCAGATGAAGAAGGGACGGCCGGGCGTTCTGCTGTCGACGCTTGTCGAACGGATGAAGATGGAACCGGTGCTCTCCGTGCTCTTCCGCGAAACGACAACACTTGGTGTCCGGATCCAGCACATTGAACGGCGCAAACTCCGTCGCGAAAGCCGTCAGGTCCAAACATCGCTTGGCCTCGTAAACGTCAAGGTAGTGATCCGGGACGGGAAGGAAGAAGCGAGTCCCGAGTATGAGGACCTGAAACGCATTGCCATTGAACGAGGCATGCCGCTGATCGAGGTGATGAGGGTGATAGAAGGAGAAGTGGGGAGAAGCGATAGATAATTTGTGATTGCGGATTGTGGATTACGGATTACGGATTGCGGATTGTTGATTACGGATCGTTGATTTGAGGAGTCGTGGTTCTTCGCCTTGCCGATATTGCCCTTCCTGTTCCTGTCGATCGCGTCTTCACGTATCTCGTTCCTCCCGAACTGGCTGAGTCCGTTGCCATTGGCAAGCGGGTGCTCGTTCCCTTTGGACGTCAGCATCTGACCGGTGTGGTTGTCGCGCTCCCCGCGAGTTCCGATGTGAAAGGCCTGAAGCCGATCCGCGATGTGGTCGATGGCGCACCGAGCTTCAGCGACGAATTGCTGCAATTGACGAAGTGGATCGGGGAGTACTACTTCGCGCCCTGGGGAGAAGTGTTGCGCGCGGCGACGCCGCAGGGCCTTTCGTTGGAAGGAAAGCGGATGGTCACCGTCAATCCCGAGACCATCGAGCAAGCGCTTGCCGCCACGGCGAAACGAGCACCGAAGCAGCATGCAGCGCTGAACGTGCTTCGAGCATCGGGGTCGCTCAGCCTTTCACAGCTTGAAGAACGATGCCGAACAAAAGGCATTCACGCGGTGGTCCTTGCACTTGAACGGCAAGGGTGGGTTCGCGTGGCGGAGGAGATCGAGCGGGCGAAGGCGAAGCCCCGGCAGGAGCGGGGGGTCGAAACAACGGAGGCCGGGATTCTCGCTCTGAAGAACAGTGCAGAGTCCATGCAGGAGCGTCAACGGTCGCTCTTGTCGGTCATTGCCGCGTCGAACGAGCCGCTGTTCGTCAAACCCTTGCTGCGCGATTCCGGCTACAGCCTCTCCACCTTAAGCACGCTTGCGAAGAAAGGATTGGTCCGCTTCGTACAGCGGGAAGTACTTCGCATCTCTCCGTACGACATCATCGAGCCTCCACCGGACATCACGCTCAACCCAAGTCAGGAGCATGTCCTTTCCTACATCATGCGGTCGGTTGAAGCTGGCGAGTATCACACCTATCTGCTCCACGGCGTCACGGGGAGCGGAAAGACGCAGGTGTACATCGAAGCGATGCGCAAGGCGCTTTCGCTCGGCAAGAACGCCATCGTCCTGGTTCCAGAGATCGCATTGACGCCGCAAACGGTACGACGGTTCAAATCCCATTTCGGGAACGATGTCGCGGTCATGCACAGTCAAATGTCGGTCGGCGAACGGTACGACACGTGGCGATCGGCGCGCGATGGCCGGGTGCGTATCGTCATCGGACCACGCTCTGCGATCTTCGCTCCGCTTGCGAACATCGGCCTCATTGTGGTGGACGAAGAGCATGAGGGATCGTACAAGCAGTACGACGCGACACCCCGGTATCATGCGCGGGACGTGGCGATCATGCGCGCCGTGCGATCGAATGCGACGGTCGTGCTCGGTTCAGCGACGCCATCGGTGGAGAGTTATCACAACGCGGTGGCGGGAAAATATACGCTGCTCGAACTGTCTGAGCGCGTGGACAACGCCAGGATGCCGACCATCGCGGTGGTCGATATTGCAAAGGAGCGCAGGCGTGTCTTCGAGGCGTTGAAGGAGGAGGTGCGGAAGAGCGGAAAGGAGTTCCCCAAGCGGCTTCCGGATACTTCCATTTCGGGACTTCTTGCGGAGGAGATCCGCGCACGCATCGCGCGAACGGAAGGCGTCATCCTTCTTCAAAACCGACGCGGCTTTTCGCATGTGATGGAGTGCTACGATTGCGGTTACGTTGAGCGGTGTGACAGCTGTGAAGTGTCGCTCACCTATCATCTTGCGAAGAAACATTTGCGGTGTCATTATTGCGGATCCGTGAAGAAGCCTCCCGGCGTGTGCCCGAAATGCGAGGGGACGGACATGCGCATGCACGCGTTCGGAACGCAGCAGGTGCACAAGGAATTGAAGCAGCTGTTTCCGCAGGCGATCATTCTTCGGATGGATCGGGATACGACGGTGCGAAAGGGAGCGCACGATGCCATCCTCTCGCAGTTCGGCGCGGGGAAAGCGGACATTCTGCTGGGAACGCAGATGGTGGCGAAGGGGTTGGATTTTCCCCGCGTGACGCTCGTCGGCGTCATCTCCGCTGATACGCAGATGCTCTTGCCGGACTTCCGCGCGTCAGAGCAGACGTTCCAGTTATTGACACAGGTCTCCGGCCGCGCAGGACGAAGCACGCTTGCCGGCGAGGTCGTGATCCAGACGCTCCAGCCCCAGCATTACAGCCTGAAGCATGTCGTCGTCCACGACTTCAAGGGATTCTATCAGGAAGAGATCGCATACCGGAAGGAACTCGACTATCCTCCGTTCTCGCGACTCGTGCTCATCGAGTTCTCAGGAGGGCACGAATCGGAGGTCCAGCATCATGCGCACCGATTCGCCCAGTCGCTCAACGCGCGAAATGTGAAGCAGGCGTATACAGTGCTCGGACCCGCGGATGCGGCGATCCCGAAGCTACGTGATCAGTACCGGAAGCACATTGTAGTCAAGAATCTGAAGACGATCGATCCGGGAGGTGGCATCCTCCGCGCGGCACTTCTCACCGTCGAGCGGGAATATGAAGGCTCACAGCTGGGGAAGAGCAAGAAAGTGAAGCACGTAATCGACGTCGATCCGGTGGGGATGATGTAGGGAAAGGAGTAATAAGTAACCAGTAGCCAGTAATCAGTAATCAGTAGTCAGTGGCCTTCCATCCCTCATCTTACATCTAACATCTCACATCTAGCATCTTACATCTCACATTTTTCATCTCCCATCTTCCTCATTATTGCGGTCTCTTCATTCCCTCCAACTTGTCTTTTGCCACCAGATCTCGGTAGGTGATCGGCGTGATGCCTCGTGCCGCGAGTGCCTTGCGGACATCGGCCGAGAGAAGTGCCTTCAATTCACCTTCCCGGTGCTTGCTCATCTCGGGTAATCCGGAGATATTCTGATCGGTGAGTGCACGCATCTCGGGAGTGTCATGCGAGATGTGGAACACGAGGAGATTGCGTTTGGCGTTGGTCAGCCGGCCGATGATCGCGACGAGCGAGTCGGTCTTGAGATGCGGTTCGACCCGATAGACGGCGCCGGCATCCTCCTCGCCGAAGTAGCGCGAGATGCCGAGACGGAATTCCGCGGCGAGTTTCTCGACGATCGCGCGGAGTTCCGGCGTTCCCACCGCGGCCCCCATGTGATAATCGACGTAATCCGGCTTCAGTCCGGCGCTCAGTGCGCGTTGGATCTGTGACCGGAGCTCGCGTTCCACCTCGTCTAGCTTCGGATTGTTCGCCATCAGCAGCGCTCGTGAAGGAAGGAAATAGCCGAGCGAATCGGTCAGGCTTGGCCCATCCGACCCGCGGATCGGTCCCCACCGCAGTTCCCGCCATTCCGCATTCAGCGTCAGATGCACGCCGATGGAGACGTTCGGATAACGCCCGAGGAATTGAGCGGCCTCAGGAAACCAGGGGCAGACGGTCATCACCGACGCGGAGAACGGGAGACCGGATTCGGCGAGATCGCGGAAGGCCGCGTTGACCCCTTGGGAAAGTCCGGCATCATCGCAGCGAATGAGGAGAATCGGGGGATCGCTGGTTGCGGGGGACTGTGCGGTGGCTGGCAGCGGATAAAGCAGGAGAAGCGCGAGAACAAGAAAACGAAACAACCGGTTTGGAGACATGAGATGGTCCGGGAAGAGGAGGTGAAGGATGTTGGGATGGTGGAAGGTGGGGAGAGTTTGGGAGGAAGGCAACCGGGGGGACGAATCTGCAAGTTCGGCCCAGAGCAAAGCCCAGAGCAAGGCCCAGAGCAAAGCCCAGAGCAAAGCCCAGAGCAAAGCCCAGAGCATTACGCAAAGCAGACAGCAGAGCCGTCATCGTCGTCCGTTACCCGGCCGCTCTCTCCAAATCCCATTCTCCAATTCCCATGAGTCTCGTTCCCAATCACAAAGAACAAACCGTTTGTACGCCTCCCGGGATTCAAACCTTTGAAGTGTTGCGCCGGGATGGACTTGTGGAATAATCCATCCACCGGATCGGCTGGGGAGTCTCCCACTCTGTAGATCAGGAACAACGAAGAGCTCGCCCCGGAGATAGGTTCGATAACTCGAGAACGGCCAAGTTGCAGGATCTGTCACAAGTCCTGCTTCAACAGGATTTCGATGAATGTACCGAGTTAAGTAGTCCTGATATTGAACAGTATCAAGCCAAACACTCTTAAACCGTCCCTCAAAGACATGCCCATGGCGTCCCAAGTGCTTGTTAAAGGTGGTTGCGTATTCGCTTAATGCTCTTTGCATGGCTGATGAAAGATCAAAATCATCTTTCATCTGAATGGAGATATGATAATGATTCGGGAGGAGACTCAATGCGTGGAGCAAAACGAAATCTGAGCTTAAATTGCGTCCTAGGCAATCGAGAAACCCGAGATACTGTGCTTCGACATAGAAGATGCGTTGAGAATTGTTGCCTCTGTTGAACAGATGATAGGACTCCCCCTTGCGGAATGGAATTCGTCGGTGCGACATTGTTGTCTCCCCCTGAGCAATGTGATGGGGAAGAATGTAAGCAACAAGATCCTCGAGGGCTATAAAATTCAGCGGGCGAAGTTGGGAAAAATAGCTGAAGAAATGGTGTGGTCACAAAACTGATACCAAATGCTATGGATTGGCCCAGAGCAAAGCCCAGAGCAAGGCCCAGAGCAAAGCCCAGAGCAAGGCCCAGAGCAAAGCCCAGAGCAAGGCCCAGAGCAAAGCCCAGAGCAAGGCCCAGAGCAAAGCCCAGAGTGAAGGACAGGGCGGGAAAGGGTCGGAAAGAGCGGGAAACGCAGGAACAAAACCAGCGGGGCCGGGAGAAGCTGCCTCATCCTCTCCCAGGCCCCGCCTCACTGATCTGCCGCTCCGCAGGAGGACGGAACGACAGGTGCTGCTACTTGATCAAGACCATCTTCTTCGTGGCCATCGTGCCGCTCTCGGACCGCAACTGATAAAAATATACCCCCGTCGTCAACTGCGATGCGTCAAACGTGACCTGATATGCGCCGGGTGCGTGCGGACCGTTCGCGAGCGTTGCCACCTCCCGGCCCAGGAGATCGTACACCTTCAGCGTGATGACCGACGATGAGCGTCCCGCATCGGCCACGGCATACGTGATCACCGTCGATGGGTTGAACGGATTCGGGTAATTCTGCTGCAGCGTGAACTCCGTCGGGACGGATGGTTCACCATCGTCTGGAACATTCGTCACCTCCTGAGCGGTGAACGAGATCGTCGCTTCGACCGGCAGCCCCGCATTGTAGGTCGGCACCGCTTCCTGCGGTCCAGAGATGTCGAATCCCGGTGCATCCGCGATCACCGTGTATGTTCCGGGTGCGAGGTCGGAGATCACATAGTTCCCCAGTGCGTCCGTCAGGCCGTAGCCGGCGATCGCGCCGTCTGCCGCTTGCGCGAAGATGAACGCCCCGGCAATTCCCGCCCCGCTCTGCCTGGCGACACGCCCTGCAATGCTCGTGAATCCGCGATACAGCTCAGGCAGCGGACGCACATAAATGTCGATCCCCGTGACACTGTTGCCGAAGATCGGGATCCGCGTCGCATGATACCACCGCTGGGCCTGATCGTTCGCATGATAGAACGCCGGAGCGTATCTGCCAAGCGGCACCGCGAGCACGATGTAACTGCCGGGGAGCAGATCGGTGAACGTGTATTCGCCAAGCGAATCCGTGTCCGTCCAATAGACGCGCTGATAGCGGAATGGATACGCAGTACTGAGCGTCCAGCGATCTCGGAATGCGAACATGCGCGAGCGGACGCCGATGTTCCTGACTGTATCGATGACATGGCCATTGATGCTGCCTAACAGGACGGGCGGCAACGGCGCGAGGGCGAAGTTTGCAACGACCTTGTACGGAACCATCGAGATCACGGGCGGAACGTAAATGACGTCGGCTTCAAGGATGTTGTCGTGACCATCATAGAAGCTGACCGAGTATCCGCGCGAGCGGGCGAATGCGATGTACCGTCCCGAAACGACACGGCCCGCGTAGAAGCCGACCGAGTCTACATGGAAACGGTACACAAAGCGCGATACTCCCATCAGGCGATGATCCGTCGCCGGGTCATTGTCGAACAGGAGACGCATGTATTCCTTGTTGTTCATCGCGAAGTCGACGTTCACGAAGTACACCGTCGTGCTCGGATCCACGATCGGAATGCCTGCCGTGTCGCGGACCGTTCCTTCGACCGTTCCCCAATAGGGATCGGTCAAAGGACGCTGTCGCAGCTTGAAGTCAGCTACCGCCACCGAAGGGGTATCGGGGACCGTGATCGGCGTGGCGTCATGTGCATTGTCCGCGCCGTTGTACCACTGTTCAAGGAAGCCCGGGATGAACGGGATCGCATGAACGTAATAACTTCCCGGATCCATGTTGACGATCCGATACTTGCCGAGCGAATCGGTCTTCGCCTGATAGGTCATGCAGGCATTCGCGTCGCGTCGATATGCCTGGATCAGGACCGGCTGTAACGGATTGTTCAGCGTGTCCGTCACCCTCCCAACCAGAACACCGATGCCGCCGGAAATGGAGACAGAGTAGTTCTGCGTTGCATATCCGCCGAGCGAGGAACGGGCGATGATGGAAATCCCGATCACACCCTTCTGGATCGGCATGAATGTCACTACACCGGTCACGCTGTCGATGGTGACCAACGGCAACGGCGCAACATTCGATGCGGGGGAAATCGTTCGGACAGCATACCGGATCTCAGCCGCGGAGCTTGAAGAGATGGCGTCAGCGTCATAGACATATTGAACGCCAACACGAGCCGTTCGGACAGGCTCTGTCACGAACTTGATCATGTCGACGGGAGGATACGGCGGGATCCAGATGTGAAAATGCGTACTGACGATCATCACCGTCAACATCGTCTGCGCGGAAACAAAGTAGTCGTAGTGCGCCCCGGGAACGACGGCCGTGTCGATGATCGTCGTGTCGGTCGTGGTGGCGATGACCTCCGGAACAACCGGGCCGTCGCGATTTGGATCGAGCAGCGCGCGATAGACAAGGTATTGGATCACCTCGACTTGGGGGGGACGAGTCCATCGAAGGAGCACTTTGTTTCCATCGATGAGTTTTCCGTCCAGACGAAATGCGTTCGTGGTTGAAGGCCCCTTGATGGCGACCGTGACCATGTTGCTATATACATCCATCCCGCCTCCGCGCACACCCTTGAGAGCGAGATTGTAGAAGACCGTACTGTCAACCGGAGCGGCCGGGAGCAACACCTTCATCGATGTCGCACTCCCATCAGCGGAATCAAGCACCGCGATCACCGCCGGGCCGGGTCCAGGCCTTGACATCAGGACGTAGTACTTCTGGAAGTGCAACGAATCGGGTTTCCACCAGCTCAAGGAAACCTCTCCGGTCATCTCGACCATCATGACGCGAAGCGCGATCTGCGGAGCGTTGTTCTGAGCGGATGCGGGGATCCAGATGAGCGCTGTGAGCAGACCGAGAACGGCCAGAGCCCCTGCAAGTCGTTTCAAGGTGGACATGTTGACTCCTTTCTGATTGCGGATTGCGAATTTTATGGGCGTTGTTGTGCGATGGAGAGGTTGCATATCCGGTACCACACTCAATTGGCGATTTTGAATGGATTTTCAGGGAAGGAATACGCCACCACGCAAGTTGTGCGCAGGGGCTACGCAAAGGGTGCGTGCTAGAACCGGAAAGCGAACGTCAGGCGATCATGTGTGGGATGGAGTTGAACCGAAGAGGTTGGAGCTGTCGCAATGGAAAGATCGATGAACACATCCACCTGTGAAGCGATGTACACCGCGGCAAACGCAAGCGCCGAATAGATCTCCGCTTTGTATGCGCGGTTGTATGTTGTGTAGCGCTCTTGAGCGGACTGTGGAGTCGTGGCGTTAAGATAGGATTGCCGTGCGTCTCTTCGCTGAACGTCAAATGCGATGGTTGAGACGAGCGTGGCCGCTCCCGCAGCGAGGAAAAGATATCCGGTTGTCTCGCGGCCTTGATGCAGTTGCTCCCAACCGGGGAACACGACCATACGAAATGTGACCGAGCGAGTCGAAAGCGAATCAGCGAGAGAGGGAATGACGCGATCGGTGCGTTGCTCTTCCGCGAAGCGAGAACGTGCCTGCTCAAACACGGCCAGGATCTTGGGGGAAGTCAGGAGAGGATCAGGCTGATACCCAGCGTCACGACGGAGCATGATGACGAAACGCTCGACAGCCGCTGAAGTTCTGTTCTGTGCAACAAGCGAATAGGCGATCCAGCGATCGCATTCCTGTCGCACGGAATCCGAAAGCACCGATTGCTCGAGCATCCGCCTCGACTCCAACTCGGCCGCCGTGAATGATCCTCCCTCATACAACTGTTCGATCGCGCGAAGCGTCGAGTCGATTGCACTGACCTCCTGCGCCCTGGCGGTCAGCAGGCTGACGCCAACAAAGAGAATGACGCGTACAACGCGTGCGGACATCATCTGTGTCTTATTGAGGAACATGATCCGCCTGTTGTCTCAGGTCAACCACGACCCGCGCAGTCTCGCCCTGCGCAACCGTGACCTGCCGCGTGATGTCGCCGAACGATGGGTGATGAAATCGGATAGTCCGTGAACCGGCCGGCACCATAAGCGGTGTGTGAAAGGGAGTCACATCACAATACTGTCCGTCGAGATACACATACGCCCACGGGGTGGCTTGAATGCTCATGTATCCTGCAATATGGATGAAATCGGCATCCACGGAGATCGTCTCATTCGACCGCACCTCAACGACCCGCGTGATGGGAGCAAAGTTGCTGAATGTGAATGTCACCGCGTTCGATCCCGCGGCAACGCGCACCGGGAATGCGAGCGGCGTGTCGCCGATCTCCCGTCCGTTCACGGATACGCGAGCCCAGGGTTTGGCCGAGATACGGAGCGCGCCGGAATCGCGTGTCGTGACCTCCGGTGTTTGTAGTCGCTTGTCGGCACTGCCAACTTCCGGTATCCTCGTTGGAGAGACTGAGGCAGGAACTGTCCCACCAAGACGTGGCTCCTGCTCATCGCCCGCACCGTCTTGAACCAGGGACGGCGTGAGTGAATCAGTGACGATCGCAGCAGGCCGTTCGCTGAGCGACGATTCAGGAGGGCGATTGCGGAAGAAGAGCGCGTACGAGACAGCGACAAGAATAACCACAATGACGGCCGCGAGAACGGCAGCTCGCACATACGGATTCCTGGTTCGCACACGTAACGGCGGAAGCGGGATCCGCTTCTCGAGAACATCGAGCGCCTCTGCTGCAGAGGCGAATCGTCCATCGGGACTCGACGCAAGAAGGCGCTCAAGAATGCGTTCGAACGATTCAGGGATCTCGGGGAGGATCTTCTTCAAATGCTCTGGCTTGAAGGCCGCGATCTTGCGCAGACATTCCGCGTAGGATTCGCCGTCGAACATGCGTTGTCCGGTCAGAAGCTCAACAAGCGTGACGCCGAGTGAGAAGAGGTCGGTTCGTGCATCAAGCGTTTCACCTCGAGACTGCTCAGGGGACATGTAGGCCGGCGTTCCAAGCACCGCCCCCTCCTGGGTGATGCTGTTCGCCGTGAGTACGGCAGCGAGGCCGAAATCGGTGATCTTGATGTTCCCCGATGATGTAATGAGGATGTTCCCTGGCTTGAGATCGCGATGGATGATGCCACGCTCATGAGCAGCAGCAAGCCCGACAAGAAGTTCGGTCGCCATGATGCGGACGCGTTCATGCGGTTGCGGACCTTCTTCCGCAAGCAGCTGCTTCAATGAACGTCCTTCAACGAACTCCATCACAATGGCGGGGGATCCATCGATCTCGGTGAGGTCGAATACCTGAACAACGTGAGGAGAACGAAGTTGTGCGCAGGCGCGTGCTTCACGCGTGAATCGTTCCGCGAATTCTGGATCGCTCGCGAGATGCCGGTGGAGAACCTTGAGCAGAACCGCGCGTCCGAGCGTGAGATGATCAGCCCGGTAGACGGCGGTGGTCGCACTCTCGCTCAGCTTCTCGACGATGCGGAATGATCCGTTACTCATGCGACCATTCCTTCAACCGATACTGAAGCCAGCGCAGCGAGACGCCCAAACGCTCCGCCGTTCGCGTGCGATTTCCTCCCATCTCTTCCAATGTCGTCTCGATAATGTGGCGTTCGTAGTCGGCGAGCGTCATCCCGCGTTTGCCGTGCGACCAAACGGTAGGGACTGAAAGATCGTCGACGGTAATGCTCTCGCCGGCGCAAAGAACGACAGCCCGCTCAATCGTGTTCTGCAGTTCGCGGACGTTTCCATTCCAGTGTGAGCGGAGCAACGATCCCATAGCATCCGGGTGAATGCCGGTCAGCGCTCGCTTGTGTGCAACACACGCGCGCTCGAAAAAATAGTTCGCGAGGAGCGGGATGTCTTCGATCCGCTCACGGAGCGGCGGAAGTTCGATGCGCACCACATTGAGCCGGAAAAAGAGATCCTCTCGGAAGCGCCCCTCGGCAACGGCCCGCTGAAGGTCCGCATTCGTTGCCGTAAGAAGGCGGGCGCTCGTCGGTCGATTCACGATGTCGCCAACGGGACGGATCTGCTTTTCCTCGATCGCGCGAAGGAGCTTCACCTGGAGCGCCAACGGGATCTCTCCGATCTCATCGAGAAACAACGTCCCGCCGTCTGCAACCTCAAACAACCCTTTCTTGTCCGATGTTGCCCCGGTGAACGCCCCCTTTTTGTGACCAAACAGCTCGCTTTCGACGAGTTGTTCCGGGATGGCGGAGCAATTGATGGCGACGAAAGGTTTTGTGCTCCTGGAACCGCTCTGGTGGATGGCGCGGGCGACGAGTTCCTTCCCCGTTCCGCTTTCGCCGACAATGAGAACGGCGACGTCCACATCGCGCACGCGTTGAACGACACTGAGGATCGATGTCCACGCCTTGCTCTTGCCGACAATACCGGGGAAGAGCGTGGCGGGATCGGCTTCGTTGCGAAGGCGTTCGTTCTCGCTGCGTAGCGCGGTGAACTGACGTGCGTTCTCGATTGCGGTCGCGGCCAATCCGCCGAACACCTCAAGGAATTTCAGCGAGTCTTCCGTGAACCGCCTGCGCGTCTTCGCGCTGTCCAGATACACGGCGCCGATGACCCGGTCGCGCAGCTTCAACGGAATGCACAGGATGGAGAGGATGTTTTGCTTGATGATGCTGGTCGAAGCGTCGAAGCGATCGTCGGATGAAGCGTCGAATGTGAGGACCGGTTCGCCCGTGCCGAGCACGCGTAGCAAGACTGACGATGACGCGGACAGCGCGTCACTGGCATGGTTCTCGGTGATGTTCCTCGCGAGCGCGACGCGATAGCCGTTGGGGTCGGCTTCCTCTGAAAGCACGATGAATCCGCGCTCCGCCGATAGATGATGCATCGCAATGTCGAGCACTTTATCCAACAACTCCCCGGGTTCCAGCAGAGAGTTGATGGTCTGCGCGACCTCATACAATGCGGAGAAATTATCTTTCGGCAGTAGTTCCATCAGCGGACGACGAATTCATATTCTTTGGAGATGGAGGAATTCCCGAATTCATCGATCATCGTCAGAGTCCAGGAATAAGAGGATGGGCTCAGTGCTGCACCGTTGTAGTCGGCGGATGTCTCATAGAACGGGATGTTTGCGCTGGTCCAGATGACAGTTTTCACGCCAGGATTATCGACCCGCGCGAGCACGATGATGAAGTTAAAGGGAAATCCCGCGATCGGCTCATTCCAGCGGAATGTGAGTCCCGTTTGCGCGAAGGTGACCGTGTCCTGAACAGGGACAGAGATAGGATACAACGGACGCGGTTCTTCTTCAATGATGCGCGACACGTAAAATGGTTCACTCGTTCCCGTTGAGCCGGAGGCATCACGCGCGATTGTGAAAAGCGGTTTGCCAACGAGATACTGGATACTGTTTCCGGGGAAGGTCTCGTCCCGCAGTGTCAGCTCGAAGTTCTTCGAGGTGATCGAATAGGTCATGGAAAAGCGAAGCGAGTCGACGAGCAGCCAGACGGAATCGATATCGGTAACGCCATTCAAGTCGGAGGCCTCTGCGGAAAACTTCGCGAGATACGTTGTGCTCGGAAACCAGACCGCGATGCGGCTGACCGCGACCGAAGCGGCTTCGATCGATGGAAGCGCGTTCAGGGCGATGGGAAGCGTACGATGCTCGCCCACGGAGAGCGCTACGCTGACGCTTTCGGGCTCGAAGCCCTCTTTAGAGATGAGGAGGCGAGAGACAGAGACGGGCAAGGAGGGAAAGCCGAACGCGCCGTCGCTTGTGGAGAGGCAGGCGTACGAACCCGAAGAATCAGAAACAAGCGCACCGGCGACGGGGATGTCCGGGTGGTCGCGAACGGTCAGACGTCCGTCCAGAGTTGTTACCGGGGAATAGTGCGGAGAGGCCGGATCCAGCGGATTCTCATGCGCAACATCGCCAACGCAGCCGACGAGGGCGGCGGCGAAGACTGCGACGATTTGAGAGCGAAGAGAGGAGTTCACGGAAGGCAAAATACCGAAGGAAGAGCGGAAAGGCAAAGCCCAAGAGTTGGAAGTCGGACCCACTTCTGCATGATTAGCCCAGAGCAATCCACAGAGCAATCCACAGAGCAAGGCCTTGGGGGAAGTCAGGGGAAGTCAAAACTCATAAGTCAGAAGGATTGGCCCGCGAAGGCGCTGACTTGGCCAACTCTTTTGACTTCTGCCTTTTGACCTACCGCTATTCCACCTCTTCATCCGTGGCCATCTGCATTCCATCCGTGTCCCTCCGTGTTCTTCTGTTAATGTAGGAATGATCCTTGGATCTTGAACTTGACCTTGTCTGGTGTCTTGTGTTCTTGGATCTTGGCTCTTCCCTCTGGATTTAGCGCAGCAAAATCATCTTTCGCGTCTGCACGAATCTGTCGTCTGCGATATCATCCAGCCCCTTGGCGGTCAATCGGTAGAAGTACACGCTGCTTGCGAATCGACTTCCGTCGAACTCCACTCGATGGAATCCCAGCGGCAAATCCTTCTCGACGATCGTCATCACCGCTTTTCCCAACAGATCGTACAGCACGATTTTCACGCTGCTCGGCTTCGGCAAGCCGAATTGGATCGTCGTCATCGGATTGAAGGGATTCGGATAGTTTTGATCGAGCGAGAAGACCGTGGGGACATCGCCTACGGACACCTCGATCGCCTCGGTATACCGATACGTGCCATCCCGGTCGATCTGCTTGATCCGGTAGGCATAGCGGCCGTCGGGGAGGTTGGTATCCTCGAAGGTGTATTCCACGGGCTTCGAACTCGTTCCGCTTCCGTTCACGAATCCAACCTTCTCCCATGCAGAAGCACCTGCGCTTTCCTTCGATGCAAGCTGACCGATGATGCGCCGCTCGATCTCGAAGCCGAAGTTCTCGGCTTCCGTCGCGGTGGTCCAGGTGAGAAGCACGGACTTGTCGCTTGTCGCAGCAGAGAGAGAGAGCATC
>JALONE010000150.1 GCA_025455125.1 Bacteroidota bacterium | reverse complement strand
TTGGGCTGCTAACTTATCCTCATGGACGAGCTAAACCAGAATCCCAAGTCGTATGATCCGCGAATGCATTCTGCGGAGCACCTCCTCAATCAGACGATGGTGCGGATGTTCAACTGCGGTCGGGCGTCCAGCGCGCACATCGAGAGGAAGAAGTCGAAATGCGACTATCGGTTCGACCGGAATCTCACGCCGCAAGAACACGCCGAGATCGAGCGACGCGTAAACGAGATCATTGTCTCCGATCTTCCTGTTCGCGAAGTGATCCTTCCGCGGGAAGAAGCTGCACAGCGGTTCAATCTCTCCCGGCTCCCCGATGAGGCGGGCGATACGATTCGCATCATCACGATCGGCGAGTACGACGCCTGTCCGTGCAGCGGTGTTCATGCCGCATCCACTGCGGCAATCGGCACATTCAAGATCGTGTCCAGTGATCACGCCGACGGCGTTTTGCGGGTCCGGTTCAAACTTCAATAACACGCGAAGGGGCTCTTCGGCAGGTGGAAATCATCACACTCATCAAAGGAATCGCGATCGGGTTTTCGCTGGCGGCGCCGGTGGGACCGGTCGGGATCATGTGTATCCGGAGAACGCTCACGTACGGAGCCCGCGGCGGATTGCTTATCGGAATAAGCGCGGCGCTCGCGGACGTTGTGTACGGAATGTTCGCGGCATTCGGCGTCACTCTTGTCGCCAACTTCATTGTTGAGCATCAGGCCAGCATTCGGCTGGTGGGGGGTGCGCTTCTTGTGCTCCTCGGTGTCCACTCGGTCCGAACCCCGCCGAAAACCCAGGCGAATCAGCGATGGACGGACGGTCATCTTCCGGTGGCCGTGTCGACCTTTGCGCTAGCGCTCACGAACCCGATGACGATGTTCGCCTTTGTGGCCGCCTTCTCCGGCTTCGGCATTCAATCAATCATCGAGACGAACCTTGGGGTCACGTTGCTCGTGGGGGGCGTCTTCCTTGGATCGTTCCTCTGGTTCACCACGCTCATCGCTATATCGCGCATCTTCAAGGAGAAGGTGACGGAGCAGGGATTCGTCACGATCAACAAGGTGGTTGGGTACGTGCTGGTGGGATTGGGGATTCTCGGAATGGTTGTCGGCGCCGTGGGATTGAGCGGATGCGTAATGGCGGAAGGATTGATGCAACTCCCAGGATAAGCTGACGATTTCCCAAGAGTGCGGGAACTACCCCACCACCTCCATCACCACTCGCACCAGCAGCAACACCCACGCCGTCACCACCAGCACCCACGCGACCTTTCGCGCGAATTCCACCAGGATCAGCAACGCCGTGATGATCGCCAGGAATCCGATCGGGTCCGCCAACATCCAGGGCACACGTTCGGCGGGGAGGATCTTCGCCAACAACCCGAGGACCCACATCCCCACCGTGTGCGCAAACGAAGAGAAGAACGTCAGCAGATACTCGATCATTCGAATGCCTGATTCCGGACCATCTTGGTCATGTCATATGGCGCCGGATCGCCGCCGAGATATCGGTGAAACCAATCCAGGTGCGCATTATAATAGAGCGGCATCGATCGCACTCCGCTCGGCCAGTGCCCGTCGTTCGGGAATACGATCAGCCGCGACGGTACATTCATCTTCTGCAGATCCGTGAAGAACTCAAGACTCTGCGTGTATGGAACGCGATAATCCAGTTCCCCTGTGATAACGAGGCAAGGCGTCTTGTAGTTTTTCACATACCGGTTCGGCGACCACTTCTCGTACAGATCGCTCTCCCACGGAGCGCCACCCAAATCCCATTCCGGGAACCACAACTCCTCCGTTGCACCGTGCATCGCCTTCAAGTTATACACACCCATCATGCTCGCCATCGCCTTGAAACGGGTCGTGTGCCCTTCGAGCCACATCATCATGTAACCGCCGTAACTCCAGCCCATCGCCCCCATCCGCTCGGCATCGACATACGGCAATTTCGCAACCGAGTCCGCAACCGCCATCACGTCTTCAAACACCTTCCCGCCCCAATCCTTTGAAATGGCCGCGGTGAACTCCTGACCGTATCCGGTCGAGCCGTGCGGATTCGGAAATGCAACGATGTAGCCCGAGCCCGGATAGACTTGCCAGTCGCCGCGAAACGCATCCGCCCACTGCGACTGTGGGCCGCCATGTACGTTCAGGATGAGCGGATACTTTTTGTTCGGGTCGAACCCGTGCGGCTTCACAATGAACGTATGAATTCTCTTTCCCGTCGGCGATTGGACCCACATCTCCTCGGCGGGACGAATATCGACCGCATCTTCGACCGGCTTGTTGAAGAAGGTCAATCGCTGCGGCTTTCCGGCGACCCCCTTCTCGATCGATGCACGCCACAGCTCAACCGGCTCTCCAACCGCGCGACGCGTATAGGCGATGGACTTTCCATCCGGTGCGATGACAAAATCGTCAATCGTCTTCGCATTGACCACGAGTGTGATCTTCTTGGTTGCAAGTTCGATCCGGTACACCGGAACATGCCCCTGCACATCTGCGCTGAAGTAGATGGACTTCGAATCGGGCGACCAGCGAATCGCATTGACCCAGTTGTCGAACCGCCCTTCCGTCAGAATGTCCCGTTGCCCCGTCTTCCGGTCAATGACCGCGAGACGCCACAGGTCTGCCTCGTATTTCGGCTGCAGCTGAAGTCGATACGCGATCCATTTGCCGTCGGGAGAATAGAGCGGCGTATCGTCCCATGCCTGATTGACAGCGGTGACGTTCTTCCCCGCACCACCGCCAAGACCGACAAGGAACAGGTCCTTGTTCGTCGATTCCGCTTCCCGCTCGTCATGGTTCGAGACGAAGCACACTTCCTTCCCGTCGGGAGAAAACACGGCCTCTCCCATTCCGAATCCAGGCGCGTCGTGATCTCCGGGCGTCAGGTCGACATGCTTCTTTGTCGCGAGGTCGAAATAGAAGGTGTGCGTGTTCTTGCCGTCCGACCACGAGGTCCAGTGGCGATACAGCAGTTTGTCTGCCATGTGTGCCTGGATCGGACCGTTCTCGCGGGCTTCATTCGTTTCCTTGTTCTTCGCGTCGTCGGCGCCGAATTCCGGATACACTTCGCTCGAGAAGAGAAATCCTTTGCCATCCGGTGCCACCGTCAGGCTGCCGATTCCCGTGGAAATGCGCGTGACCTGTTCCGGCTCTCCTCCGTCGACCGGCATGCGCCAAACCTGCGCACCCTCTTTGCGCGTGGAGATGAACAGAACGCTCATTCCATCCGGCATCCACGATGGCGAGAAATCAGCGGCGGGGTTGTTCGTCAACCGGCGAAGTCCGCTCCCATCCGCATTCATGACATAGATCTCGGAGTTGGTTTTGCCTTCCTTTAGAAAGCTCTCTGTTACCGAAAACAGGATCTGTTTCCCGTCCGGCGAGTACTGCGGCGACGCAATGCCCTTCAACGCATACAGATCCGCAATGGCAAACGGCCGCTTCTGTGCGAACCCGAGCGAGACGACCACCAGCATCAGAATGATCGAACGTTTCATAGCAACTTCCTCGAATTGAAATGAGCGATGGACTAAAATAGTGAGGGGTTGAATGAGAAACAAAGGGAAAGAGGGGGTGTGCGAGTGATTCTGATTACTGACCACTGACCACCCGCCTTCGTTGCACTCCGGCGGGCAAGCTGACTACTGATTACTGATTACTGATTACTGATTACTTGTTACTCCCCCCATCACTCATATCTCAACGATTCCACGGGATCGACGCTCGCAGCTTTTCGTGCGGGGAACACGCCAGCAGCGAAACCGATGAGCGTGAGAATGCCCACCGTGATGAGCATGACCGGAACAGAAAGCACCGGACGTCCGAGAAACTGCATCGCTCCGTCTTCCGCAGGGAGCATCCGAACGAACGACACAACGCCGTACGAGAAGAGCAAACCGACAGCACCTCCCGAGAGCGCAAGCAGCAACGATTCAAAGATGAATTGAGCCAGGATGTAACTCCGTCGCGCACCGACCGCAAGTTTGATGCCGATCTCTTTCGTCCGCTCCTTCACGACCACATACATCACGTTCGCAACGCCGACACCGGCGATCAACAGCGTGAGCGCGCCGATCGAGAAGAGAAAGATCGTGACGCCCAGTCCGATGCGCCGGCTGATCTTTTCGGCCTCGACGAAATCCCAGATGAACAGTCCGCGTTCATCCTGCGGATCGAATCGGTACTTCCGGCCCAGCACCTCAAACATCGCCGTCTTCACCGCTTCCTGACGGCTTGGATCGGTCGGCAGGATGACGATCGAATTGACGTAGTGGTAACCGAACATCGTCCGGAATGTGGTGTACGGAATGATCGCCCGGCGGGTATCCGGACCGTTGTTCATGGCGGTCTGGATCTTCCTCTGGATAACGCCGACAACGGTGAACGGAATGCCATCGACCATCACCGTTTTGCCGATAGGATCCTTCTCAGCGAAGAGGTCCTTCGCGATCGCGACGCCAAGAACCAGCACGCGTCGCTGTTCCAGCACGTCTACCTCATTGAGAAATCGTCCCCCGGCGGCCGGATACATCCGACGCATGTCTTCAAACCCCGGCCCGTATGCGTCGTCATAAGGCAACATGACGATCTCGCTCCGGCTGCCGGTCAGGACAACCACTCGTT
>JALONE010000149.1 GCA_025455125.1 Bacteroidota bacterium | reverse complement strand
AGAAAAAATCATACTAAACTGTCGAAAATCGACGGATTGGACGACTTTCCGTGCATATCTCATGTGGCATTTGTTCGATTTACTCTTACATTAAGCGCTGAACAACAGCCGAGGGATCTTCCATGGAACTCGAAAAACTCGAACTCTCACACTCGGATAAAGTCTGGCTGGATGCACTGCTCCTTCGGTTCAATCGGGGTGAGGTTCCCTCCGTCAGAAAACTCCTGGTCGAACTCCGTGCAAAACTGCCCGTTGATTTCGACCCTTATATGATGGACGATCGGGTCGTGTTCACAGGCAATCAAATTACGCTGTACGGGATGTGGCATATCGACCCTGTCACGCAATGGATCGCCATCGTCGGACGGATCATTTCGCAGATCAAGCACCTGCTCTTCATCATGCCCGATCGCACGACGTTCACCTCTGACGAGATTTCCACGTCGCTTGAGCTCACGAAGGAAGTAGTGAACATGGGGTTCAGCTTGATCGCTCCGCTTGGGTTCATGCGGATCACTCCTCCGGACGAGGAATCCCGAACAGTGACCGCGACGGTCGATGAACACCTTATGTTCAAAAAGTGCATCTATTTCCAGACGGTCGAGATCGCGATGCAGGAATACCTGCTGGAATACACCGAGCGCCTGCGCGCGCCTCTTTCGGCCACGCCACCGAAGCATGGCGAACAGCGCGTAGACCGCGGTGCGAAGATCCATCCGGATACTGCATACTTGCTTGTGCGCATGGAAGGACTTGATGACCAGGCAGCGTTCGAGGCGAGCGAAGTGATGGGAGCGGTGTGCGGTGAGTTCGGCTTGCGTTGCACACGCGTCGACGATATCGAGCCGCCGGGGCGTGTCAGTGATGCGGGACTGCGGAAGATGCAGGAGTCCGAGATCGTCGTAGCCGATGTTACCTCGGGAAGACCGGAATTGTTCTATGAGATCGGATTCGCGCATGCACAAGGGAAGCGTCCGATCCTGGTCCGCCGACGGGGAACGGACATGCCGTTCCAACTCACGGGCTATCAGGTGGAAGAATACGACGACGGCAACGGGCTCACGGACATTCTCAGGACGCGACTGGCATCGATCCTTGGCGTCCGGCGGATGTTCTCTAAACGACAACCGTAAAGGGATCGCCGATGCATTCCATTGATTGGACCATCGTCATCGCGTACTTCCTCTTCAGCGCGGCGATCGGCGTCTATTTCACAAAGCGTGCGGGAAAGAACATCCAGGAGTTCTTCCTCTCGGGGCGCAACCTTCCGTGGTGGCTCGCGGGAACGTCGATGGTCGCGACGACCTTCGCCGCCGATACGCCGCTCGCGGTGACCGAACTCGTCGCGAAGAACGGCATCGCTGGTAACTGGCTCTGGTGGAACTTCGTGTTCGGAGGGATGCTTACGGTGTTCTTCTTCGCGCGACTCTGGCGCCGCGCGGGCATATTGACGGATGTCGAATTCGTCGAATTGCGCTACTCCGGACGGCCGGCCGCATTTCTGCGCGGGTTCCGATCCCTCTACCTTGGGATCTTCATGAATTGCGTCATTATGGGGTGGGTGAACCTCGCGATGGCGGCGATCCTCGAGGGGATGTTCGGCATCCCGCGCGATCAGGTGATGCTTTATGTCGCAGCTGCGCTGATCCTGACTGCGGGATATTCGGCACTCTCGGGCATGTGGGGCGTTGCGGTGACGGATGCGTTCCAATTTGTTCTCGCCATGACCGGCACCATCGTGCTTGCCTTCGTGGTGCTCGCGCTTCCGGAAGTCGGAGGCATCGCGGGTCTCAAGCAACAACTCCCCGAATGGACGATGCGGTTCCTCCCGGCGATCGGGGAGGAGGGTGCGCCGGGGGTCGGTGGGGCCCTTGCGATCACGGTCGGTTCCTTTCTTGCATATGTCGGCGTGCAGTGGTGGGCGTCCTGGTACCCGGGAGCGGAACCTGGCGGAGGGGGCTACATCGCGCAACGAATGATGTCGGCGAAGAACGAAAAGCATTCGCTTTTTGCGACACTCTGGTTCACGATCGCGCACTATTGCGTCCGTCCCTGGCCCTGGATCATCGTCGGGCTCGCCTCGCTTGTCCTCTATCCTGATCTCGGTCCGGAAGAGAAACGGCTCGGGTACGTCTACGCCATGCGCGACCACCTCCCGGTCGGATTGAAGGGAATGCTGGTCGCATCGTTCTTCGCTGCGTACATGTCCACCATCGCGACCCAGTTGAATTGGGGCACATCGTACGTGATCAACGATTTCTACCGCCGGTTCATCGATCGGGACACAGATGAACGCAACCTCGTGCGGATCTCGCGCTGGACGACGCTTGTCGTAATGGCTCTTTCGCTCGTCATAACCGCCTTGCTGGATACCATTTCCGGTGCATGGGCGTTCATCATCGAGGCCGGCGCTGGCCTTGGCCTGGTACTGATTTTACGATGGTTCTGGTGGCGGGTGAACGCATGGAGCGAGATCTCGGCGATGCTTGCACCGATGTTCGTCTACGGATTCCTGAAATTGTTCACATCGGTGGAATTCCCAGACACGCTCTATTACATCGTAGGCGTCACCACGATGGTCTGGCTGATCGTCACGTACCTGACGGCTCCCACGGATGAGGAAACACTCAAGACATTCTATCGTCAGGTCCATCCGGGAGGCATCGGGTGGAAACCCATTGCCGTCCTCCTGCCTGATGTTCAAGGAGATACTGGATATGGCTCATTGGTTCGTGCCTGGATTTCAGGCATTGTGCTGATCTACTCCGCGCTGTTTGGTGTGGGAAATCTGATCTTGGGAGACGTGGCGATCGGTGCCGCGTATCTTGTCGTCGCATTGGTCGCGGCGTTGTTCATTTCGCGCGTCCTCTCCCGCTTGGGATTCGAGCATCTTGTTCAGTAGGTCGTTGGAGATACTGGAATGGTGAAGACACCCGTTCGGCTGTTCGTCGCATTTGTCGTCTCGTTGATTGGTTGGACCATCTACTATGTCATGACCATGAGTGAGCCTGCAGATATCCTCTTCATCAACGCCCGAATCCACACGATGGACGCACAAATGTCCGTTGCCGACGCCATCGCCGTTCGCGGTGAGCGGATCGTCGCGGTCGGTTCGCGGTCGCGCGTCGAGGCGCGCGTTGATGCCGATACACTGATCGATCTTGGCGGACGGACCGTGCTGCCAGGATTCATCGATGCACACGGGCATCTGCTCTCGCTCGGGCTGGCGCGAATGACCGTGGACCTCATCGGCGCCTCATCGGAAGAAGCAGCGGCGGAGCGCGTGAGGGCGCGGGTCAGCGCCGTGAGCGAGGGTCAGTGGATCAGGGGACGAGGATGGGATCAGAACGACTGGCCGTCGAAGCGATTCCCCGCACGGTCGGTTCTGGATCGCGCCGCTCCGTTGAATCCGGTTTATCTAGCCCGCGTGGATGGACACGCCGCATGGGTGAATGGCGAAGCGCTGAAGGCGGCGGGCATCACGCGCACGACGCAGGATCCGCCCGGCGGAAAGATCCTCCGGCGAGAGAACGGAGAACCTTCGGGCATTCTCGTCGACGCTGCGATGGAATTGGTGCAACGCGTCATGCCGCAGCCTTCCGATGAGGAGATGCGACAGGCGCTTCGTTTGGCAACGTCCGAACTTACCTCGCTCGGCGTCACGGGGATGCATGACATGGGTGTGGACCTCAGGACGATCGCGCTCTACAAGGACCTGATCGACAAAGGCGATTTTCCGCTCCGCGTATATGCGCTCGTCGATGGTCCGGGGGAAACATGGGACAGCATTCGCGCGTCCGGACCGATCCTTGATTACGGTGATCGCCTGACTGTTCGCGGAATCAAATTGTATGCGGACGGAGCGCTGGGTTCCCGTGGAGCCGCCATGATCGAACCGTACGACGACGATCCAGGGAACCGAGGTCTGACGATGGCTGACGAAGCGACACTGCAAGCGATCGTTGATGATGCGGTCGATCGGGGATTTCAGGTTTGTACCCATGCGATCGGTGACCGCGGAAACAGTCTCACGCTGGATCTCTACGCTCGCGCGCTCGCGAACGTAGCCAACGGCGATCGGCGACTGCGGGTGGAACACGCTCAGATTCTGCATCCATCCGACATTCCGAGGTTCGCGGAACTCGGTGTTATCCCCAGCATGCAGCCGACACATTGCACGTCCGATATGTATTGGGCGGAGGCGCGTGTGGGACCCGGGAGGGTCAACGGGGCATATGCCTGGCGTTCATTGCTGCACACCGGCGTGATCATCCCGTGCGGATCCGATTTTCCCGTCGAGCATCCGGATCCGATCGCCGGTATTGCCGCTGCCGTAACGCGCCGCGACGCACGAGGTGTGCCCGCATCACAGCAAGATATCAACGATCAATTTCAGCTTGCGGATGCCAGCCGACCGGCGCCCGAGCGCTATTCTGAAGGTTGGTACGGCGGGCAGCGCATGACGCTTGTTGAAGCGATCCGCGGCTTCAGCGCGTGGGGGGCGTACGCAGCGTTTGAAGAAGGGAAGAAGGGAACGCTCGAGCCGGGAAAGCTTGCAGACTTCATCGTCTTGGGTGAGGATCCGTTCAGAATGCCGGTCGGTGAAGTCTCAACAAGAGTGCGATAGCGCTCTTCACTT
>JALONE010000148.1 GCA_025455125.1 Bacteroidota bacterium | reverse complement strand
CCATCTTATCGCTGCGCAGGGTCGTTGGCCGCTGTTCGCCCAGCGCCCAGCGAATGGCATCGACGACATTCGTCTTGCAGCAGCCATTCGGACCGACGATCGCGGTCAGGCCGGCATCGAAGGTCAGGTTGACCTTTTGCGCGAACGACTTGAATCCGAATATTTCGAGTTTCGAAAGGTACATTAACCGGCGGCCTGCATCAGATGCGCCACGAACGAGACGTACGAACCGAGGGCGTACACCGCGTCATAGTACAGCACGACGCCACCACACAGGAGGAGCATCAGGAGGATGCCGCCGATGGTCGTTCGGAGCGGATTGGTTTCGAACACCATCGACATGCCCTTGAGAACCCGGAGAAACGTCCATCCCAGAAACACCGCGATGACAACAAGTGACGGGATCACATACACGGACGTTTGGAGCAATTTGAAGAGACTCATTGCGACCGGGCTGAGGAAGATGACCGGCGTGGCCCCCCAGACCGAGACGGAGTAAACATGGAACCAGGTCGAACGTGCTTTGAGGATCATCCCGACAAGTCGCAGCAGCATTGCCAATACCACACCCGCAACGAAGAAGACCGCTGTGAGGACGGCAATTCCGCCGAACGGATTCCACGTCACCCAGATGATGGCATTCTTTGCGACCGTTGAGGCGACAAAGAAGGTCAGGACATAGTCGAACATGGTGTCCGACCGAAAGTGATACAGGATGGCGGACAGCAGAACGGCGAACGTCAGCGAGATGGCGAATGCGAGGATCACCGTGTGCGCCGCGGACACCGCATGGAGGTCGCGGAGGTCGGCGAAGAAATTGTAGGAACGCATCAATGCGCGCTTGAGACCTTCGCCGAAACGCCGATTGTAGCCATACTGATAGCCGAGCAGGATGATGACGAACAAGCCCGCCAGGACGTGGGCGATGGGAAATGAAGAACGATACGTCCCCGCGGGGAGCGCGCTGATCTTCTCCTCGTTATAGAGGACGCGCACCATCTCAAATGAAGCACGCTTCTCTCGTGCTGCGCTCACCAGGCCAAGAGGGTAGAGCGAACGATCCTCCACAGGAACCGTCAACAACGGTCGGTCGCCCCGCCAATCGGCAAACGCGTCGATAAAGCTACCGCTGATGCCCGCGTCCTTGATCGCCCCATAGTACTGCAGAAAGAATCGCGCTTGCGCTTCCTGCGACAGCGGGTCGTTGTAGCCGTTGCGATTGCGATGGTCGACCGGCTTGCCGTAGCCGAGGATCCAGACCGGCTTGCGCGGATGGGCGATCTTCCAATCGGCAAGCTGCCGCTTGAAGACCTTCAGATCGGAGGTTGGCAGTATCACGGCAGCGATGTCGGCTTCGCCCGTTCCGCGGTCTGCATCTGCGAGCACACATCCGGCATACACGGGTCGCTCATCGAGCGTGCGAGCCGCATCCCGAAGGCGCCGGATGACGGCAGCCGTCAGTTCATCCGATGTGTCGAACGAATGCCCGAGGCCCCATGCAAGCACCGCGGGGAATGCCTGGTCGCGTTCGATCGTCTCGCGCAACCGCACTTCCGCCAAGGCCACGAAGTTCTCGTCCACAAGCACTTCAGAGGGGACGTTCCAGATGGGGATCTCAACGAGAGCGAACAATCCATAGCGACTGCAGAGATTCAACGCGTACGGGTGAGGGGGGTGGAAGGCAAACCGGATCGCATTCGCCCCCAGAGACTTGATCGCAACAATGTCGCGCTCCATCTGTTCATAGGTGACCGCAGCGCCCGTTTGCGGAGCGTCTTCATGCCACACCACTCCTTTCAGCGTCGTCTTTCGTCCGTTCACGACCAACTCATTCCCCACCATGGACACGGCGACAAACCCGACGTTCACAGAGGTTTGATCCAGCACCGTACGTGTCGTTCCCTCCGCCGTGACCAACGATGCGCGCACCAGATACAGATCCGGGAGATCCGGCGTCCATCGCTTCGGAGACGGGACAAGCACCGACACGCTGACGGGAATGTTTTTGTTCTGTTCGATGACCACCGGCGCGCTGATGGGGGAGGAGACTGCAACACCACTACTCCGATCGATGAGCTCGAGCAGGAGTGAAGCGGGGACGGTGCGATGCGCTACGCTGTCGGGAACGTGGCCGCGCAGCTGCTTCGCCGTCAGCGTCGCTTCGACCATGCAGGAGCCTTGTTGACCGGTCGGATCAAGCGATGTGCGGATCCGTAATCCGTCGATCCAAACCCGGGGGACGGCAAGGATGAACACGTCGCGCAAGATCCCGAGGTAGTTCTTCCATCCCCAGACCTGCTGCCGCACCGGGAGCGTGAACCGTCCCGAGAGTTCGTTGTGAACCGCAACGCGTATCACGTTCTCATTTCCCACCTGAAGCGCGCCATCAGGAATATCGAACTCGAACGACGTGTAGCCGCCGACATGCCTTCCGATGAACGTTTCATTCACAAAGATCTCAGCATCATGGTTGATGCCCAGGGCGACGAACTTGAACGCCGAGCCGCTGAGGAGAGAATCGGTGACGATGAATGTGCGACGGAATTGAATCGATCCTTCCATGTCCACAGCGGAAGGAACGCGGATCGGATCCCATGATTCACCGTCGAGCGAGTAGGACCACTCGCCATGGAGGTCGATCTTCTGCCGTGTCGGAGAATCTGGATGGATCCCTGTGTCGATCCCCTTCATCATCGCACCGCCGTTTTCCAAGACGGTGATTTGGGATTTCGACGAGGTCACCAAGCTCAGGAATACGATCGTGACCAGCAAAAAGCGCGGAAAACGGGAGGAGGTGTAGGATTTCGTAGCCAATTGGGCCTTCAAAATGTGCCAAAAGAGCTGCGAAAATGAGGACAATCCGCAGGCTAATCCCAAATATAACACAAAAAACCCGCGATTGCAACGAAAAATCGCGGGTTTTCGAAGAATTTGTGCCCTTTTTGGGGCAAAATCACTATGCGAAGCGCACTATTGCAGCGAACGAGTCAGCCTTGAGGCAGGCTCCGCCGACCAAGGCACCGTCGATATCAGCTTGAGAGAGGAGTTCCTTCGCGTTCTCCGGCTTGACGCTACCGCCATATTGAATGACGATGGAGTTTGCGACCTCAGGGGAGAACATTGCCGCCAACAACTTCCTGATGATCGCGTGAACCTCCTGAGCCTGTTGGGGAGTCGCCGTCTTTCCGGTGCCGATAGCCCAGACGGGTTCATATGCGATCACGGTCTTCGTCATCATCTCGGAGGAGAAACCTTCGAAACAGCCACGCACCTGCCTGGTCACAACCTGTTCGGTGATCCCGCCTTCGCGTTCCTGCAATGTCTCTCAAACGCACACGATCGGAATCAATCCCGAGGAAAGCGCCTTCTTTGACTTCTTGTTGATCACCTCATCCTTCTCGCCGAAGAACTGCCGGCGTTCCGAATGCCCGAGGATCACATAGTCGCATCCGATCGCGAGCAGCATCTTCGGAGAGATCTCACCGGTGAACGCTCCTTCGTCTTCGGCATACATGTTCTGCGCGCCAAGTTTGATCGGCGATCCGGCAAGCAATTGCTTCGCGAGCATCAGCGAGGTATACGGAGGACACACCGCGGCCTGCACATTGGGCGGAAGGCCGGGCAGTTGCGCCTTGATCCCGTTGATGAGTTCCTCCGTTTCGCGGAGGGTCTTGAACATCTTCCAGTTGCCTGCGATGAATGTGGGACGAGGAGAGGGCATAAGAAATGGGATATGTGATATGGGGTATGTTAGATGGTAAATGTCAGATGGTAGGCGTTCTACGCCGCGATCGCCTGGGTCACTTTTTCCGCCGCTTCCTTCAGTGTGTCGGCGACGAGGAACTTCATCCCGGAATTCTTCAGGATCTCCGCGGCTTCCTCCGCATTCGTGCCGGCGAGACGGATGACGATCGGCACCTGGACATCCACCTTGCGAGCCGCCTCGACAACGCCCGTCGCGACGCGGTCACAGCGGACGATGCCGCCGAAGATATTGATGAGGATCGCCTTGACGCTCGGGTCCTTCAGGATGATCTTGAACCCCGCCTCAACGGTCTGGGCATTCGCACCGCCCCCCACATCGAGGAAGTTCGCCGGCATTCCGCCCGCAAGCTTGATGATATCCATCGTTCCCATCGCCAATCCCGCACCGTTCACCATGCAGCCGACGTTGCCGTCGAGCTTGATGTAGTTGAGATTGGATGCGGACGCTTCCACCTCAAGCGGATCCTCTTCGTCGATGTCGCGAAGGGCCTCGAATTCCTTGTGACGGTACAGCGCGTTGTCGTCGAAATTGATCTTGGCGTCAAGCGCGAGCACATGTCCTTCTTTCGTGATGACGAGCGGATTGATCTCCGCGAGCGATGCGTCCGTCGCTTCGTACGCCTTGTAGAGGGCAAGGAGAAACTGGACCGCATTCTTGAATGAGTCGCCGCTGAGACCGAGACCGAAGCAGAGCTTCCGTGCCTGGAATGCCTGAAGCCCGACGGATGGATCGACGGCCTCCTTCAGGATCTTCTCCGGCGATTCCTCCGCTACCTTCTCGATCTCGACGCCCCCTTCCGTGGAGACCATCACGACGTTCTGCGAGCGCGCGCGGTCGAGCGTGATCCCGACATACATCTCCTTCTCGATGTTCACTCCCTGCTCGACCAAGAGCCGGCGG
>JALONE010000147.1 GCA_025455125.1 Bacteroidota bacterium | reverse complement strand
GCGAAGTTTCTGACGGATCCGGTCTGGTGGTTCTTCCTCATCTGGCTTCCGGACTACTTCAAGCAGACGCGCGGCCTCGATATCAAAACAAGCTGGGTGCATCTTGTCACGATCTACTTCATCGTAACCGTGCTGAGCATCCTCGGAGGATGGGTGACCGGATTCCTTGCCAAGACAGGATGGACGGTGACGCGTGCCCGCAAGACCGGGATGTTCGTGTTCGCGTTGTTGGTCATCCCCATCTACTTTGCAACGACCGTCGGCGATTGGTACGCGGTGCTTCTCATCGGCCTGGCAGGCGCGGCGCACCAGGCGTGGTCGGCCAACCTGTTCACGACGGTCTCCGACATGTTCCCGAAAAAGGCGGTCGCCTCGGTCACAGGCATCGGCGGCATGGCCGGCGCCATCGGCGGGATGCTGTTCCCGATCATCACCGGACGCCTCCTCGATACCTTCAAGGCGGCGGGGGATGTCACGGGCGGCTACACGGTGCTCTTCACCGTTTGTGCTTCGGCATATTTGATCGCGTTCGCCATCCACCACGTATTGGCGCCGAAGTTCGAAACATTCAACATGCAGACAGCCAAGTAATCTGATACTCACCATCGAACACGGAGTCTTTTCATGAGCAGTGGTCTTTCCATCCGCCCGGATGGAGCGTTGGATCTCGTCTCTCTCGGGGCGCTCGTTCATCGTCTCGATCCGGGGATCATTCCGTTCCGCAAGGCGGCGGAATGTCACATCCATGTCAGCGGGGGGGAGTTCAACGTCGCTGCGAATCTGTCCGATTGTTTTCGGATGAACACCGGCATTGCCACGGCGATGGTCGACTATCCGATCGGCGACCTGATCGCGGAACGGATCCGCGCGATGGGGGTGAAGCCGTTCTACAAGCATTTCAAACACAACGGGGTCAACGGTCCGAACATGGCGACGGTCTACAGCGATCGCGGACAAGGCGTTCGGCCGCCGGTTGTCTTCTATAACCGGTCGAACGAAGCGGCGGCGCAGTTGAAGCCCGGCGATTTCGATTGGAACGGTATCTTCGGCGGCGGCGTACGCTGGTTCCATAGCGGCGGCATTTTCGCCGCTTTGTCCGAGACCACCGGCCAACTCATTATCGAAGGTATGAAGGCGGCCAAGAGGGCGGGAGCGGTGACGAGTTTCGACCTGAACTTCCGCGAGAAGCTCTGGAACATCTGGGGTGGCCAGCAAAAGGCGGTCGAAGTGGTCGCAAAGATCGTCGAGAATGTCGATGTGTTGGTCGGCAATGAGGAGGATCTCCAGAAGGGGCTCGGGATTCCAGGACCGGAGGTCGTCGCGAAATCAAGCTTGGATCCGCAGACCTTCTTCGGAATGATCTCAAAGGTGACAGCGAAGCATCCGAACGTCAAAGCCGTGGCGACAACGTTGCGAGAGGTACATTCCACGAACCGCCACAGCTGGAGCGCGGTCGCGTGGGTGAATGGGAAGAATCATGTCGCGCCGACCTGTGAATTGGATGTCATCGACCGCGTCGGCGGCGGCGACGGATTTGCAGCGGGTTTCATCTATGGCCTGCTGAGCGGCGAGACACCGGAAGAGGCCGTGAAGCTGGGGTGGGCCCATGGTGCGCTCCTGACCACGTTCCCCGGCGATACAACAATGGCTTCCATGGACCAGGTCCGGGCGTTTGCCAAAGGCGGTTCCGCACGGATTCAACGGTAGGAAGGAGTTTCCATGCTGTACTTTGCACGAGGCTCGGCAACAGACGTACTGCGGGAGGATGACGTTCGGAACGCTCTTGCCGATGCTTTCGGAATGCTCGGTGCCCGACAGAGGGTGCTCGCGATTCCGCCCGATCACACCCGGCTGCATTCACAAGCGGGAATGGTCACGCGGCTTGCGTGGGAATATTATGGCGACCGTTTGGCGGATGTGCTCCCGGCACTCGGAACCCATTCGCCGATGCGTCCCACGGAGATCGCTGAGATGTTCGGTCCGATGCCGCTCGATCGATTCCGGGTTCATGATTGGCGCAAGGATATTGTCACGCTGGGCGAGGTACCGGCGGAATTCCTCGATGAGCAGTCGGAAGGAAAGATCCGCTATCCGTGGAAGGCGCAGGTCAACAAACTGCTCATCCAGGGGGGATATGACCTCATCCTTTCGATCGGACAGGTCGTGCCGCATGAGGTCATCGGCATGGCAAACTACAACAAGAACATCTTTGTCGGCACCGGTGGGCCGGAGGGGATCAACACGAGTCATTTCCTCGGCGCGGTCTACGGAATGGAGCGCATCATGGGGCGCGCGGATAATCCGGTCCGTCGCGTGCTCAACTATGCGTCCGAACATTTCGCGAAGGAGATGCCGATCGTCTACGTGTTGACCGTCGTTGCGCGGGATGCGGCGGGCGGTCTCGTGCTCCGAGGGATGTTCATCGGCGATGATGAAGAATGCTTCCGCAAAGCGTCGGCATTGTCTCTCCAGGTCAACTTCGAGATGCTCGACGATCCGATCAGCAAAATTGTCGTCTATCTCGATCCCGCCGAATTCAAGAGCACGTGGCTGGGGAACAAGAGCATCTACCGGACCCGGATGGCGATCGAGGATGACGGCGAACTCGTTGTCCTTGCCCCCGGCGTTCGGGAATTCGGCGAAGATCAAGAGATCGATCGATTGATCCGCACGTACGGCTACGTGGATACCTCTATGGTCCTCCGCGCCGTCGAAGATAACGAGGATCTGCGCGCGAATCTCGGTGCGGCGGCACATCTCATCCATGGCTCCTCGGAAGGACGGTTCACCATCGTCTACTGTCCCGGCCACTTGACGCGCGATGAAATTGAGGGAGTGAACTACTCATACGGGGATCTGGAAACGATGATGGCACGGTACGATCCCCGTTCATTGAAGGATGGGTACAACCGGATGCCGGACGGGGAGAAGATCTTCTTCATCTCAAATCCGGCGCTTGGCCTCTGGGCAGAGCGGAGTCGGTTCGCATGAGGATCGTCGTCGATGCAAAGATCC
This sequence comes from Bacteroidota bacterium, assembly GCA_025455125.1. Taxonomy (GTDB): domain Bacteria; phylum Bacteroidota; class Ignavibacteria; order UBA10030; family UBA10030; genus JAKAJH01. Next base: position 1,656 of record JALONE010000147.1, on the reverse strand, counting down.
CCTTTCTCAAAGGGATCCTTGATCCTGTCGCGGAAGTCGTGTACGCCGATCCCGCGCAGATCACCAGAGATCTGGTGAAGAATGCCGATGCGCTCATCGTGCGGACCCGAACGCGATGCGATGCGCGATTGCTCGAGGGGACTGCTGTCCGATTCATCACCACCGCGACCATCGGCTTTGACCATATCGACACGGCCTACTGCGAATCGAACGGCATCGCCTGGACGAACGCCGAAGGCTGCAATTCCTCGTCGGTCCAGCAATATATCGCCTCGACATTAATGGTTCTTGCGCAGGAGCGTGGATTCGCACTAGCCGGAAAGACGATCGGTATCGTCGGCGTCGGCAATGTCGGCAAGAAGGTGGAACGGCTTTGTCGTGCGCTGGGCATGCGTGTGTTGAAGAACGATGCTCCGCGCGCGCGGCGCGAAGGGTTCGCCGAATTCGTCTCCCTCGACACGGTCGTGCACGAGGCGGATATCCTGACGTTTCATGTTCCCCTCAACATGACGGGGGAAGACAAGACGTATCACCTCGGTGATCGGGAATTCCTGAACCATCTCCGTTCGCCTCAGATCCTCATCAATACATCGCGGGGGGAGGTTCTCGAAACCGGAGCGCTCGCGGAATCACTGCGAGCCCGAAGGATCGCGGGGGCTGTGCTCGACGTTTGGGAGCAGGAGCCATCCATCGACCGGACGTTGCTGGAGTTCGTCACCCTTGCGACGCCTCACATCGCAGGCTATTCTGTGGACGGCAAGGCGAATGGCACGGCGATGAGCGTGCAAGCGCTCAGCCGGCACTTCAACCTCGGACTTGATTCCTGGTTCCCGGCTCATATTCCCACACCGACGCAAACAGTATTGAAAGTGGAATGCATGGGAAAGAAGAACGAGCAGATCCTTTCGGAGCTCATCCTGGCGACGTATGACGTTCGCTCGGATGATCGGCGCCTTCGTGCGTCTCCGGAGACATTCGAGCAACAACGCGGCGCGTATCCGTTGCGGAGAGAATTCCCGGTCTATTCGGTGATACTCGACCATGCGACGCCCGAGACCGCGTCGTTGGTCAAAGAGATTGGATTCACATTGCTTCATTGATCATAGCACAAGGAAAGAAAAGGAAGAACGAATGCAGGAGAAAGCAGATATCGGGTTGGTCGGTCTTGCCGTCATGGGCGAGAACCTTGTCCTGAACATGGAAAGCCGGGGATTCACCGTCGCGGTGTACAACCGGACCGTCGACAAGGTCGATGCATTTGTGAACGGCCGTGCGAAGGGGAAAAAGGTCATCGGTGCACGCACCATCGCCGACCTCGTCGCGTCGCTCAAGACGCCGCGCAAGGTGATGCTCATGGTGAAGGCAGGCAAACCTGTCGACGATTTCATTGAACAGATCATCCCGCACCTCCAGGCGGGAGACATCATCATCGACGGCGGGAATTCCCACTTCCCGGACTCGATCCGACGGACGAAGTATCTGGAGTCGAAGGGATTCCAGTTCATCGGGACGGGTGTGTCCGGAGGAGAAGAAGGGGCACTTCGCGGACCATCCATCATGCCTGGTGGGACTCCCGGAGCGTGGCCGCATGTGAAGCCCATCTTTCAGTCGATTGCGGCGAAGGTGTCCGATGGTTTCGCCGGTTCCTGGGACGGG
>JALONE010000146.1 GCA_025455125.1 Bacteroidota bacterium | reverse complement strand
CAGGCGCCTATGGCGTGGCCGTGACCGCCTGCATGACCCTGACCTCCACGATCTACTTCTTTGTTCTGATCAAGGTATGGAAATGGCCTCTCTGGAAGGCAGCACCCCTGGTGGGTATCTTCCTGGCCATTGACCTGGCATTTTTCGGCACCAACATGCTGAAGTTTTTCCAGGGAGGATGGTTCCCGCTGGTGGTCGCAGTCCTGATCATGATCGCCATGACCACCTGGAAGGACGGTCGTTACTATCTGGCGCAGAAGCTCATGCAGAGCCGCTTTCCCATCGACCTGTTCCTCGAGGACTTGAGAATGCATCCCCTGCAGAGGGTGAAGGGAACCGCCGTGTTCCTCACTGTGTCGGCGGACGGCACCCCTCCGGCCCTCCTGCACCATGTGAAGCATAACCATGTGCTGCACGATAAGGTCATCCTTTTCACGATTTCCATCATGGACACGCCCGCAATACCCTCTTCTCAGCGGATCACGATCGAATCATCATCCTCGCCGGGGATCTTCTACGGCCTCCAATCACTGACGCAACTCATCTCCGACACTCGCCAGACAAATCCACAATCCACAATCCGCAATCCACGATCCGCAATCACTCTGGCCTCGGTTAAGATCCTGGATTCTCCCCGCTTCGGCTGGCGCGGCATGCATCTCGACGTAAGCCGTCATTTCTTTCCGAAGGAATTCGTGAAGACCTACATCGACATGCTCGCCATGCATAAGATGAACGTCTTTCACTGGCATCTCGTGGATGACCATGGCTGGCGCATCGAGATCAAGAAATATCCGAAGCTCACCGAGGTCGGCGCGTGGCGGGTCGACCGCGAACATCTCGACTGGAATGTGCGGACCGAACAGCAGCCCGGCGAAGCGGCAACGTATGGCGGTTCCTACACGCAGGAGGAGATCCGGGAGATCGTGCAATATGCGGCCGACCGGCATATCACCGTGGTCCCGGAGATCGAGATGCCGGCGCACGTCCGCTCCGCCCTGGCCGCCTATCCGCAGTTCTCTTGCAGCGGCAAGCCGCTGACTGTCCCGACCGGCACCTATTGGCCCTGCATCGACATCTACTGCGCGGGGACTGATTCAGTGTTTGCGTTTCTCGAAGACGTGCTCGATGAGGTCATGGCCTTGTTCCCCGGTACCTATATCCATGTCGGCGGCGATGAGGCGGACAAGACCGCCTGGAAGGAATGTCCAAAGTGCCAGGCACGGATGAAGCAGGAGGGATTGCAGAATGAACATGAACTCCAGAGCTACTTCATCAAGCGCATGGAACGGTTCATTGTCTCGCGCGATCGCCGGTTGATCGGATGGGATGAGATCCTCGAAGGCGGCCTCGCACCGGAAGCGACGGTCATGTCGTGGCGCGGCATCGTCGGAGGCGTCGAAGCAGCCCGACAGGGGCATGATGTGGTCATGACGCCGACCGACTTCTGCTACTTCGACTACTATCAGGGAACGCCCGCATTCGAACCGCGAGCGATCGGCGGCTATGTCCCCTTGAAGAAGGTCTACTCGTACGAGCCCATCCCAGATTCATTGACAGCCGAAGAGGCGAAGCATGTATTGGGGGCACAAGCAAATCTGTGGTCCGAGTTCATCCCGACTCCCGCGCATGCGCAGTACATGGCGCTGCCCCGAATGGCCGCGATCGCCGAGGTGGTGTGGTCGCCGAAGGAATCAAAGGATTGGAATGATTTCTCGCGACGCGTCGAACCGCTGATGTCCCTGTATGAGCGCTTCGGCTACAACTACGCGAAAAGTGCCTACCTCGTCACCATTTCCCTGGCGATCGACTCGCTTGCGCGAACGGCGAAGTTCGTGCTGGAGACCGAGATCGCAGCAGTGGACATCCGATACACGCTCGACGGGACCGACCCGACCGCCATGTCTCCCGTGTACATCGCTCCGATCGAGGTGACGTCCAGCGCGACGCTCCGTGCAGCATCGTTCCGCGGAACGGAACGCCTCAGCGCGATCGCCGAACAGAAGGTCTCGTTCCATCTCGCATCGTTCTTGCCGGTGCGCCATCAGAACCGCTTTCAACGCTATGTCGCCGGGGGTGATTTCGCGCTCACGGATGGCATGCGGGGTACGATCTCCTACAGTGACGGCCGATGGCAGGGGTTCCAAGGGGTGGATGTAGTCGCAACCATCGACCTGGGAGAGGTGAAGGAGTTGAAGCGGCTCACCACCGCGTTCCTTCAAAACAGCGCCTCATGGATCTTCCTGCCGGCTTCGGTTGAATTCCGAACGTCCATCGATGGTCAGCAGTTCAATACAGTCGAGACATTCACGAACGCACCTCCCGGCATGGACGTCACACCGGGTATCAAGGAGTATTCTTCGACCCTCGACACGATGCGGGCACGATACGTTCAACTGTATGCGAAGACGATGGGAGCCTGCCCCGATTGGCATCCGGGGAAGGGACAGCCTTGTTGGGTGTTCGTCGACGAGTTCGTGGTTGAATGAACCGGCGCGCTGAAATCGAAGTCTGCATCGACTCGGTCGAGTCGGCGATTGCCGCCCTCGAAGGGGGAGCCGACCGGGTCGAACTCTGCGCCGATCTTCCGCGTGGCGGAACGACGCCGAGCATCGGTCTGGTCGAGGAAGTCCGCCGATGCTGTTCCCTCCCGTTGCATGGCCTGATTCGTCCACGTCCGGGCGATTTCACCTACTCCTCTCATGAACTGCGCGTCATCGAGCGGGATATCGATCAGGTGAAACGCGCTGGGGCTGATGGAGTCGTGCTAGGATGTCTGACGCAGGAAGGGGATGTCGATACTTCGCGGATGCGCGAACTGGTGGAACGAGCGCGACCGATGCACGTGACATTTCATCGCGCATTCGATGTTGCGCGCGAGCCACTCATGGCACTCGAAGATGTCATTGCATGCGGCGCGGACATGCTCTTGACCTCTGGACAGCAGCCGACGGCGGACGAGGGTCTCGCGCTCCTGGCAGAACTTGTTCGTGGCGCTGGGAACCGCATCCGCATCATGGCCGGATCGGGTATCGATAGTACGAATGCATCGCGCATCGTCTCTTCTTCCAACGTCGCAGCGCTCCATATCGGCACAGGTGTGAGCGAGCGATCTTCCACTGCAGGCTCCGGATTGTTCGACATCCCCATGCAACGGGTCTCTGCTGATCGGATCCGGCAACTCATCGCATCACTCTCCGTTTGAACATCTCGCTGTAGAATATTCGATCCGTTTTTGGTATCATGTCAATATGATGAACGTCGTCCGATTGTCGCTCTGCGGTCTTCTGTGTCCTCTCCTGGTCTCGAATCTCCTCGTTGCACAGTATGTCGAGGAGGAAGCGGGATACCTCCGCCGTCCTTCGCCAACGCCGCACGGAACGGTCTTCACGGATAGCCGTGCAGAACGGATCTATGTGGATGCAGGGAAGGGAGTGCGCACTCTGGTCGAATCCCCCGGATGCGGAAACGGATTCACGCTGGCCCCGTCGAAGACGCTGCTTGGATTCAAGCAGATCACCGCAACAGGAAAGCAAACACCCGCGATTCTGGATCTCGAAACCGGCACGATCTATCCCCTCCATGCACCATCCGACCGTGTCGGTCAGGTGTCGTTTGCTGATGACGGAACCTTCGCGTTTGCTGTCGATGAAGATCTCGTGATCGTTTCAGCCGGCGTCGTGAAGCAAATCCCCTTGGGTTACTACGCGAACACGGCGCCGATCTCCCCAGATGGTTCGGCAGTGGTCTTCAACGATGCCTCCGACCAGCTGTGGGTTCTCGATATTCCCTCCAGTCGTCGTACTTGCATCACGGACGGGGCGAAAGGATATCATACCCCACAATGGTCTCACGATGGGACGCGCATCCTGTTCAGCAGTCTCAGCGGCGAGGCATTCATCGTGGATAAGAATGGCGGGGGGCGACTCGCATTGGGTCTGGCGCTTTCACCCGCGTGGTCGGGGAATGACGCGTTCATCCTGTTCCATCGAAACGAGGTTGATGGATTCCGGTTCATCGACAGCGATCTCTTCATTGCATCGTCCCATGACGGCTCGGTCGCACGACTCACCGCAACGCCGGATCGGGCAGAGATGGACCCGGTTCTTTCATTCGATGGAAGCGCTGTTGTCTATCTGGACTACCGCTCTTCCACAATCGTCCAACGCTCGATCGTTCCGTCCACGTCGGGTCAGATCGTGCTGAGCGGAGCCCCGGAGATACAAACCTCGTTTCGTCCCGTCCCTTCGCATACTTCGGATCTCGCAGGCGTTCTGCAAAAACGTGCGCGCACGATGCAGTTGGACATTCCGTACGTCCATCAAACGTACGACACGCCCGACTGGCACAACGGGAATTCTGCCTGTGCGCCGACCGCGGCGATCATGGTGCTGGCGTACTACAACATCCTCCCGCCGTGGCAGACATCCTGCTCCACTCCGTATTTCCATTACAATAGTTGGGGCAACTATGTTGCCGGAAAGTACTACTTCCGGGGTGTGTACTATGCCAATTTCCAGGCGAACGATCCGAACGGCAATCCTGCCTGGGGCGGGTTCGGATACATGTGGTCCACAGGGAGTCCGCACACCCGTATGGCCGACTACTATCGGAATCACGGAGTGAGCGCAGTGCAGAGCGAGGGGACGCCCCACAGCACGGTAAAGGCGGAGGTCGTTGCCGGCGTGCCGTACACGCTC
>JALONE010000145.1 GCA_025455125.1 Bacteroidota bacterium | reverse complement strand
TCGAACTCCAGGGCGCGGGCGCGGGCGGCTTCGGAAAACATCTTGTGCTTCCCCGGGTTGCTGAGCAGGTCGATCGCATAGCGCGCCATGCGGTCAATGTCCCCGATCTCGGCGATGAAGCCGGTCTGTCCGTGGAGTTGCAGCTCCGGCAGTCCGCCGACGCTGGAGGAAATGACCGGCACCTCGCAGGCCATCGCTTCAAGGGCGGATAGTCCGAAGCTCTCGGACTGGCTGGGCATGAGGAACAGGTCCGCTGCCGAAAGGATGGGGACGAGTTCTACCTGCTTGCCGAGGAACCGCACGCGTCCCTGAATCCCGAGTTCGCGGCTCAGGATCTCGCATTGAGAGCGGTCGGGCCCGTCGCCGATGAGGATGAGGGTGCTCGGGACCTTCTTGTTGATCTCATGGAACACCCGGATCACATCGGGGACCCGCTTCACCGGACGGAAGTTCGAGGTGTGGACGACGATTTTCTCGCCGTTCGGCGCGAAGTGCTTGCACACGTCACCCGCGTTCGACCGACTGTACTTTGCCGCGTCGATAAAATTTGGGATGACCTCGATCTCCTTGTCGATGCCGTAATTCGTCAGCGTCTTCTCTCGCAGGAATCGGGAAACTGCGGTGACGCCGTCGCTCTGCTCGATGCTGAACTTCATCACGGGAAGAAAGCTCGGCTCCAGACCAACCAGCGTGATATCTGTTCCATGCAGCGTTGTGATGACCTTGATATCCGGCCTTCGCAGCATCTGCTTGGCGAGATAGGCGCTGGTCGCGTGAGGAATGGCATAGTGGCAATGGAAGATCTCGAGCTTTTCATACTCCGCCACCTCGACCATCTTGCTGGCCAGGGCGAGCGTGTAGAGCGGAAAGTCGAACAGGGGATAATTCGACATCTCGACTTCGTGGAAGAGGATATTGTCCTGGTAGCCGCTGAGCCGGATGGGCATCGCGTAGCTGATAAAATGGACCGAATGACCCCGGATTGCGAGGGCTTTGCCCAATTCCGTGGCAACGACGCCGCTTCCGCCGTAGGTGGGATAACAGGTGATTCCGATTCGCATGGCTCCTCCTGAGGAAAAGGTACGGCTTAAAGCAGGGACAAACAACCGAGAAGGCCTTACCTCTCAGGTGAAAAGTGAGGGTGTACCGGAACCTTCCCCGCTTGACGGACGTTATGTATTCATGAGGATACGTGACGGCGTGCAGACGAGGATTCACGGGGCTGTTGGAATTGTTCGCATCGTTTGATATCTTATGTGTCGAAGAGCGCATTTAGCTCTTCATTTTTTTGCCCTTAAACAGGACTCAATAGGTCGGATTTCCCTATGCTTCAGTTGTCGAAAAAAGTGGAGTACGGACTCATCGCGTTGCGCCACATGGCGCTCAAGCAGCGAGGTCAGGTCTTCACCGCAAAGGAGATCGCGCTTGAATACGACTTGCCGTATGACCTCCTTGCAAAGATTCTCCAAAAACTCACGAGAGCGAACATCGTCGTGTCGACTCAAGGAGTGCGTGGCGGATACGCATTGGCCCAACGGCCCGAAGAGATCCAAGTGTCTCACGTGATCCGCACGATCGAAGACGAGAAGCCGATGATCGCTGAGTGCTACGCTGAAGGAACGGACACCTGTTCGATCTTCGACGCCTGCACCATCCGCAAGCCCCTCGGCAAAGTCCAGCGCAACCTCGAATCCTTGCTGCAAAACATGACGATACAGGAAATCATTTGACCACTGACCACTGACCACTGAATCATGTCCACCGAAACACGCGAAGTAGAAGAACTTGCCAACCGGGAATACAAGTGGGGATTCGTGACCGATGTCGAGTCCGAATCCATCCCGAAGGGCTTGAATGAAGATGTCATCCGTCTCATCTCCGCAAAGAAGAAAGAGCCGGAATGGCTTCTCGAGTGGCGGCTGAAGGCCTTTCGCCATTGGCAGACGCTGGTCGAGCCTCGCTGGCCGAACGTGACCTACGCGAAGATCGACTATCAGGACATCGTGTACTATTCCGCCCCACGGCAGAAGAAGCAATTGCAGAGCCTCGACGAGGTCGACCCGGAGATCCTGCGGACGTACGAAAAGCTGGGCATCCCGTTGCGGGAGCAGGAATGGCTCGCCGGTGTTGCGGTCGACGCGGTGTTCGACAGCGTTTCTGTCGCGACCACGTTCAAGGAAAAACTCAGGGAGCTGGGCATCATCTTCTGCTCGTTCTCTGAAGCGGTGCAGGAGCATCCGGAGCTGGTCAGGAAATATCTCGGTTCGGTCGTTCCTGCCAACGACAACTTTTTCGCCGCCTTGAACTCTGCGGTCTTCAGCGATGGTTCGTTCTGCTATATTCCGAAGGGCGTGCGCTGTCCGATGGAATTGTCCACGTATTTTCGAATCAATGCCATCGATACCGGTCAATTCGAACGGACACTCATCGTCGCGGAGGAAGGGGCATACGTCAGCTACCTGGAAGGCTGCACGGCGCCGCAGCGGGACACCAACCAACTGCACGCAGCGGTCGTCGAGATCGTTGCAATGGACAACGCGCGGGTCAAATATTCAACGGTCCAGAATTGGTATCCCGGCGACAAGGACGGGAAAGGGGGAATCTACAATTTCGTGACCAAGCGCGGAAAGTGCGCAGGTGTGAATTCGCGCATCTCCTGGACGCAGGTCGAGACCGGCTCGGCGATCACCTGGAAGTATCCCAGCGTTCTGCTGATCGGCGACAACTCGGTCGGTGAGTTCTACTCCGTCGCGTTGGCAAACCATCGACAGCAGGCGGATACGGGGACGAAGATGATTCACATCGGGAAGAACACGCGTAGCACGATCGTCTCGAAGGGCATTTCTGCAGGATTCGGGCAGAACTCATACCGCGGACTGGTCGAGATCAAGAAGGGAGCGGAGAACGCACGCAACTTCTCCCAGTGCGATTCGCTCCTCCTCGGGGACAAATGCGGCGCGCACACCTTCCCGTATATCGAAGTGAAGAACACGACATCGAAGGTCGAGCATGAAGCCTCGACGTCGAAGATCGGCGAAGACCAGATCTTCTACTGCAAGCAGCGCGGCCTCTCGGCCGAGGATGCGGTGAACATGATCGTGAATGGTTTTTGTAAGGAAGTATTCCGGGAATTGCCGATGGAGTTTGCCGTCGAGGCGCAGAAACTCCTCGGAGTGAGCCTCGAAGGAAGTGTCGGATAACCGAAGACGAAGCGAACAAGGAGCAAGGAAGAAATGCTGGAAATACGAAACCTCCACGCCAAGGTGGAAGACAACGAAATACTGCGCGGGATCGATCTGGTGGTCCGCCCCGGAGAAATTCACGCGATCATGGGACCCAATGGTTCCGGCAAGAGCACGCTCGCGGGCGTCCTCGCAGGCCGAGATGCCTACGCTGTGACGGATGGAACGGTATCGTTTGAAGGGAAGGATCTGCTGGAGATGGCTCCGGAAGAGCGGGCCCGCGAAGGAGTGTTCCTCGCATTCCAGTATCCGGTTGAGATCCCGGGCGTGAACAACTCCTACTTTCTGAAGTCCGCGCTGAATTCCATCCGCAGACACCGCGGAATGGAAGAGCTCGACGCGGTCGACTTCCTCGCACTCATCAAGGATCGGATGAAGCTCGTCGACATGGACCAGAGCTTCCTCAATCGCCCGGTGAATGAAGGATTCTCCGGTGGCGAAAAGAAGCGGAACGAGATCTTTCACATGGCGGTCCTGGAGCCGAAACTGGCGATCCTCGACGAGACGGATTCAGGACTCGATATTGACGCCCTCCGCATCGTGGCAGACGGCGTGAACAAGCTGCGCAGGAAGGACAACGCGACGATCGTCGTTACGCACTATCAGCGTCTGCTGAATTACATCGTTCCCGATTTTGTGCATGTGCTGGTCGACGGCCGCATCGTCAAATCCGGTGGAAAGGAACTCGCGATCACGCTTGAGGAACAGGGTTACGATTGGGTGCGTGAAGGGACAGACCGCGTGGCGGTCGGATGAGGAACGGACACATGGAGAACAAGCAGCAGTCGGTCCGTCGATTCGAGGAGCAGTTCGCCGCATTTGAACGGCGTCTGAATGGCGAGCGGATCACAGAATTTCACAAGGTTCGCCAACGAGGCATCCAAACCTTTGCGCGCCTCGGTTTTCCGACGGTGCGGGATGAAGAATGGCGATTTACGAATGTTGCCCCGATCGTGAACACGACGTTCACGTTGCCCGAGACTGAACGACGCCGCTCGGACTTCCCGGCGCATGTGTCCGCGGAATTCCTCGAGGACGCATATCGGCTGGTCTTTGTCGATGGATCGTTCGACAGCGGACTGTCGTCGACGGCATCATTGCCGGAGGGCGTTCTCTTCATGTCGTTGCGAGAGGCGATGCGCGCGTATCCGGAGGTTCTCCAAGTCCATCTTGCGCCATCGGGACGTCCGGAGGAGAACGCCTTCACTGCGCTGAACGACGCCTTTCTTCTGGATGGAGGATTTCTTTCCGTTCCCAAAGGCCTCGTCGTTGAGCGGCCGTTTCAATTCGTGTTCATCGCATCTGAGCAGCCGGACCCGCAGATCATCCAGCCCCGGAATGTGCTCATCATCGGGGAGCACGCTCAGGCGACAGTGGTCGAAACCTATGTGGCAGAACAGGAACGCCCCTACCTGACCAACTGCCTCACGCATGTCGCCGTCGGTCCGCGGGCGATCCTCGAGCATGATCGGTACCAAAA
>JALONE010000144.1 GCA_025455125.1 Bacteroidota bacterium | reverse complement strand
GGTGCCGGACTTGAGAAACGGAGCGGACGCATGGTATCCGCGCTGCTTCTTCGGGACGAACAGCGGCGTCTCGTGGTCAAAGAGGAGGAAGAATTCCAATTCTCCCAACGCCTGGAGTTCCATCCCCGTGCTCTTCCGGAACAGCGTCGCCGCATTATGCAGGATGGTGTCCGGCGCGAACGATGCGAGCACGCCGTCGCGCGTGAGATAACGGCAGGTGAAATCCAGACTGCCGTCGACGAACGGATTGAGGAACGCCGACTTGTAGACGGGGACGACATACAGGTCCGAAACCGCCGTATCGACCATTCCTTTGAACAACGACGAGCCGTCCACACGCTCGCCATCGGCGAGAACCCGTTCTGCCTGCAGGCGACTCGCAACGGGGATCTTGAGTTCCTTGTACTTGCCGTCGAGCGCGGTGTAATGAAACACGATACGCTCGATCTTCTGCGATTCGATGATCTTCAGCAGATCGGCGCGCGTGAATTGTTCGCGGGGTTTGTCAAGCAGAACGGACAGGGGATTCGTCAATGCATACGAAGTGCTCATGTTCATGACTCGCTTGGTGGTTCGGGGTACTGTTCGCCGGGCGCGAGGAGCTTGAAGCACTCGGGGCATACGCCGTGAGAGAACCTGGCGTCCGTATGTTCCATCACGTATGCCTCTACCTGTGTCCAATACCCCTTGTCATCCCGGATCTTCTTGCAATTGGCGCAGATCGGCAACAAATGCTGAAGAGTGCGGACGTTGTTCAGCGCATCCTGTAGCTCTGCCAGCAGGCGTTCCTGCTCTTGTTGGACGAGTTTTCGATGTGTGATGTCATGCACGGTGATCAACCGCCCCACCGGCTTTCCCCTCCGGCCGGCGAGCGGCACAGAGGCAAGCGAGACCCAGATCGGTTCGGCAGACCGGAGTTCGATCTCTTCCTGGATCCGTTCGGGTGCGTCGAGGAATCGCTCGACATCCGGGACGGCCTTCAGAAGATCCCGCGCGGGCGATCCTTTGCTTCCCCTGGTCATTCCCAGGAGCGCATGCGCGCTCTGATTGGCATCGACGACGCGTCCCTCGAAATCGATCACGACTGCCCCGTCGGTGAGATTGCGGAAGAGCAACCCATGCGCCACCGGCAGGACGTGAAAGAATCCGAGGCGGCCGATGGTCAGCGCGATGATCATCGTGCTCAGACCCAGGGCCACGGGAAGCAGGTTTACACGCGGCAATCCGCCGATGTTGAACACAAACACCAGATCGGTCAGGAACGGAATCAGCGCGGCGACGGTCAACGTGATCCCCTGGCGCAAGTACACGCGATGGACCCGAAATGCCGTGCGAATGAAGACAATCGTTCCGACGAAGAACACGGAATACGCATAGTACGTATTCACCCAGAAGAGAGGACCCGCCAGGTATTCCATCATCGCACCGATCGGTGTGTCGACCAGCCAGGCGTGGGCGAAGACCGCTCCCGGGGGAGCGTTCAGCAGGACCGACGCGGTGACCGCTGCAGGAATGAACATCATCAGCAACACGAGACTGGCAGGCAACGGACGGTCTGCTCGCGCGAAGCGGATCGCGAACATGCACCAGAATGGGGCGATGAAAGAACCCGGGATCAACGCCGCACGCGCCCAGCGGAGAAGGCTCTCTTCGTCTCTCACCAGCGTCTGGAGAATCGTGATAATCAGCAACACCGAGACCGTGATGACCATCGCGACAAACGGGCGCCGACCGGGGAATTCCCTTCGCCGGTTCACGATGACCGACAAGGCAACGGTCATCAGGAGCGAGACCGCCAGTACGGTGATGTAGATATTTCGATTCAGGATCTCCATCGAGCGACGATCAACTCCGCTGTTGCCGTTCCCGCTGTTTCCGCGCGACCTCCGGATACAGTTCGGTGAAACAAGATGGACAAAGGCCGTGGGAGAACTTCGATCCCGTCTGTTCCGTCACATACGATTCCACCTGCTTCCAGTACCCCTTGTCGTCCCGGACCTTCTTGCAGTGATAGCAGATCGGCAGCAATCCGCTCAGCGTACGGACGTTTGCCAGGGCGGCCTGCACCTCCTTCATCAACAACGTCCGCCGCTCATCCTCTTTCTTCCGGTCTGTGATGTCGCGCAGAGCGATGAGCGAACCGACCCGTATGCCGGCCCGGTCGATCAAGGGGGTCATGCTCACTTCAACCCAGGTCGATTCCTTCCCCGTGAGTTCGATCTCCCGTTGGAGCGTAACAGCCGGCTCGAAGAATCGATCGAGTTCCGGCAGGAACGGGCTCAGGGCATCGACCGTCTCTCCCATGATATTCGGGGTCGTGCCCAGCAACGCGAGCGCACGGACATTGATATCCACGATATGCCTGCGGTTATCGATGACGATCGCCCCCTCGTTCATACTGCGAAACAACACATGATGCGCGATCGGAAGGACCGTGAACGCACCGAACCCCAGCATCGCCCACACCACAAAGAGGCTTGAGAGACTTATTAAAAACGGAGTCGGCTCGACCCAACCAAGGTCGACAAGCCGAAATTTGAACGACACATCTCCGAGGATGGGGATGAGCGCAGCGATCGTCAGTACGGCTGATTGCCCCCGGTAGGTGCTCCCGAGTTTGATCGACGACCAAACGAGTATGACCGTGCCGATCATAAACATGATGTACGAGTACACACTGAGGATCCAGATCACAGGGCCGTGCGCCCCCACAATGAGGTCGCCCACAAGGGTCTCTCGCACGCTCCACGCCACCCACGCCAGACGATGCCAGTCATTTGTGAACGCCGCGAGAATAACGAAGACGGGAAACGCGTACAAAAGAGCGAGGCGCATGCTACTCAGCGATCGGTTCCGCACTGCGAATTGGATACCGAACGAACACCATGCCGCCCCCAGTGTGGAGAAACCGACCGAGGCAGCCTTCATCAACCAGAGTTTGGACTCCGGATCGGCGATGAGCGGCTGCAGCGCCGATGTTGCGGCCCAGATCCCCGCGCCGATGTTGAGCATCACGAACGGCCTGCGGCCGGGGACGTCGGTCGCACGTGAGACCAGGAGAGCGACCGTCCATGTGACGACCGCCGAGATCCAAAGTCCGATCTGGTATGCAAGCGCGAGATGAAGATCCATACGTTATCCGGAACGGGCGAAGTGATAATACGCCGCACATGCCCCTTCGGAGGAGACCATGGGTGCTCCCAGCGGGTGCTCCGGCGTGCAGGACGTGCCGTATGCAGGACAATCCGCCGGCTTCTTCAAACCTTGCATGATCTGCCCCGCAATACAGACCGTTGACTCGTGCGTCCGGATGGCGCCAACATCGAACCGCCGCTCGGCATCGAAGGCCACGAAGCGCTCCTGGAGACAGTAGCCGCTTTGCGGGATGACGCCGATCCCGCGCCATGCGCGGTCAGAGACGGCGAAGACCGTGCGGAGCAGCTCTTGCGCTTGCCGGTTGCCTTCCCTTTGAACAGAACGGGCATACTGATTCTCAACGACAGAACTTTTCGCCTCGAGCTGCCGGACGGTCATCAGGATCCCCTGAAGAATGTCGACCGGCTCAAATCCAGTGACCACGATGGGAACGCGATACCGTTCCGCCAACGGCTCGTATTCGTGGTATCCCATCACCGTGCAGACATGACCGGCCGCGAGGAATCCCTGCACCCGATTCGCCGGCGATGAAAGGATCGCCTCCATCGCCGGAGGGACGAGGACATGAGAGACCAGAACGGAGAAGTTCTTCAATCCCAGCTTTTCCGCCTGGAGTACCGCCGTCGCATTCGCGGGGGCCGTTGTTTCAAAGCCGACCGCAAAGAACACGATCTGTTTTTGTGGATTCGCTTTCGCGAGATCGATCGCCTCCAGCGGAGAATACACAACGCGGACATCTCCGCCGCGTGCCTTCACGCTCAGGAGGTCGAGCGTCGAGCCGGGCACACGCAGCATGTCGCCGAAGGAGGTGAAGATCACCTCGGGACGCGCGGCGATCGCGACCGCCTTGTCGATCAGTTCGAGCGGCGTCACGCACACGGGACACCCGGGACCGTGGACAAGCGTGATCGAAGGAGGAAGCAGTCCGTCGATCCCTGTCTTCACGATCGTATGTGTTTGTCCGCCGCAGATCTCCATGAGCGTCCACGGCTGCGTGGTGACCGCATGGAGTTCCCGGATGAGCTTCTGGACGCCTTCGGCGCTTCGGAATTCCTCAACGAATTTCATGACTGTGCAATATCACAGAAGGAAGGACAAATAGCAATCGGGAGGGCGGTCGCGTCCAGCTGCGGGATTGGACGCAGGGCAAGCATTCGATCGTTGTTACATGCAGTTCATTCTGGTTCCGCCTCCCCCATCTCGTTCAGCATTCTGATCGTCTCCAGCGCCTCCGCTTCGTCCAGCTTGTTCAGCGCGAAGCCGACATGAACGATCACATACTCCCCGACGACGGCATCGGGAACAAGTTCGAGGCAAATATCCTTCCTCACGCCGCCGAAACTGACCTTCGCCATCAGCGGTTGCGAGCCGGCTTCAATATGTTCAATTCGACCTGGAAGAGCGAGACACATAGGAAGAACAATTCTTGATTTTTGAATGGTGATTGTTGAATGATGAGTTGTGATTTGCGATTTGTGACCGTTCAATCAACAATCAACAATCACAAATCAATATTGGTCTGATCCACCATCGAGTCTTTTCTGGCGGAGGATCGCACCGTATGCCT
>JALONE010000143.1 GCA_025455125.1 Bacteroidota bacterium | reverse complement strand
ATCGACCAGAAGGCGGACAGGGTGAGCTTACGGAAGCGGAGCAGCAGGGTGCCGATAAGCGAATAGAGGATCGTCCCGACGAAAAAGATTTCCTGACCGTTGAGGATCGAAGGAGGAAGGAGGAGATAGAGGAATCCTCCAAAGAAAATGAAGAGATGGGCGACATGCAGCGTTCGTGCGCGCCTCCATTCAAGCTCGTTCCCCCAGCCGCCCGGAAGGCGAAACGCTGAGCTGCAAACCTCCCACATCTTCTTCATCGGACTCCGAACGCAGTTGACAGTGCGTTCAATGTACTTTCGGACATCCAGAATAGCAATCTGCCCCTCCGGCCGCTTTCCTCTTTAAGAGATCTCTCGTACCTTGTCCGCATGAACGTCCATCCTCTCGGATCCACCGGATTGCAGGTCTCCCAACTCTCCTTCGGCGCCGGCGCCATCGGAGATTCCGCCCTGGAAGAGCATCATGTGAGCGCTATGCTCAACGCTGTGCTGGACGCCGGCATCACGTTGATCGACACAGCGCCATCGTACGGGCTCTCCGAGGAACGCATTGGCCGTCATCTCGCCCCGCGTCGGAACGAGTTCCTGCTTTCAACGAAGGTCGGCTATGGAATTCCCGGCATCCCGGATTGGACATATGCGTGCGTCGAGGCCGGTGTGCGACGCGCGCTCACGAGATTGCAGACCGAAGTCATCGACATCGCGCATCTGCACTCCTGCCCCGCGGAAACGCTTCGGGCGAACGGGGTGATCGACGCATTGGAACGCGCACGGGAGGAGGGGCTTGTTCGTGTCATCGCCTACTCAGGCGAGAACGATGATCTCGCATACGCGCTGATGACAGGACGATTCCAGACGATCCAAACCTCCGTCAATATCTGCGATCAGCGGGGATTGCACACATACATTCCTGCGGCGGCCGATCAAGGAGTGGGTGTCATTGCCAAACGCTCGCTCGCGAATGCTCCCTGGAGATATTCCGCGCGGCCAGAGCGAAGCGACGAGGCGACATACTGGGAGAGATGGAACGCCCTGGATCTTGATGCTGGTATCGCTGCGGAGGAACTCGCACTGCGCTTCACGGCGTTCGCCCCTCATGTGGCGACGGCTCTTGTCGGTACCTCGAAAGCGGCACACATCGCCCAAGCGTGTCAGGCGATCGAACGCGGTCCCCTTTCGGAGGATGTACATCGAGAACTCCGTCGCCGGTTTGCCGAGGCAAGCACGACGTGGATCGGTCTCATTTGATTGACCGGCATCACACCTCTCCTTGACGGAGGATGCGGCAAGTTGTATCTTCAGTGTGTGAGGGGATTTGCATCGCAAGGAGCGCAGGAATGCAGGTAGGTGCGATACTCGGCGGGATCGAACGATGGAGCGGCTTGCTCCGTCCCTCCGGAGGTCTGGAAGCCGAGTCGAACGCGCGGACGGCCGGAAGTGTGCCGCAGGCAGCAGCACTCGACGGGACCACGGAATGTGAGACCTGCAAGAACCGCCGCTACCAGGATTCTTCCGACGACCCCTCCGTTTCGTTTCAAACCCCACAGAGCATTGCCCCCGGAGCTGAATATGCCGCGGTCCGCTCGCATGAACAGGAACACGTTGTCAACGAGCAGGCGCGGGCGAGGGAGGAAGGGCGCGAGGTGGTCGCACAGAGCGTGGCGATCCATTACGCGGTCTGTCCGGAATGCGGGAGAGTGTACGTGGCGGGGGGAACCACAACAACGACGACGCGGGGCGCTCGAGAGCCTCAATCCCCCTACGAAGCGGTCGATGCGTCCCGTCAAATGACCGGTCAACTGGTCGACCGCCTCGTCTAAACCCACACAGCATCTTTCCCCTGATTTCTGAATCCTGCCTTCTGAACTCTTCTCTTCTTCCCTCTACTGCTTCACAACCTCCGCCGTCTTTGCCGGATTGAACATTCGGATGACCTCATCGTTGAACAGCACCCAGATGGTGTAGGCGCCGACGAGCGTTCCGAGCGGCACATGGATGAGATTGAAGAACGACATCACGAGCAGCAGGATGCGTCCCCATTCCTTCCGTCGGCCCGCCGCGATCGCGGCAATAATGGTGACGACCGAGAAGAGCGCGATCACTGAACCGACGATGAAGAGGATGACGGGAACGATCTCGAACACGATCTCCGGGACATCATGCATCTCGTAAGGGTCAATTCGCGCGACAAGACCCATCAACCACTCGAACGAGAAGCCGAGCACCATGACGATCAGCCCGCCCAGCAGAATAACCGAACGATAGACGATGTTGAGTACGACGGCGAAGGTGAGATGTTTTTCCATGGAAGGTGCCTCAGGAGAGATGATTGATGAGCGCGATTTTTGGACGTTCTGGAGTATACGTTCGCCGCTCGATTTTGTTCAGACCGAAATGACGAAGGGCCTGCCCGCAGGCAAGCCCTCCCATGTAACAACCTCGATACTCATTCACTTTCCTCACTACCCCGCTTCCTCGTTGCCGAGTTTCCTGAGCGGGCGACCGGACTCGAACCGGCGACGTTCAGCTTGGGAAGCTGACATTCTACCACTGAATTACGCCCGCATACAAATGCAATATACGCTACGGGGTGCAGTTCTTCAAGTCCTTTCTCCCCCTCCCTAGAACTGAAGAACGCCGAACAACAGTCCTCCGACGAGATACAGAATACCCACCGTCGCGATCCATCCGAGAATGTCGAGGATGAATCCGTTCCGGACCATATCCTTGATCCTCACGTAGCCGGTTCCAAAGACGAGCGCATTCGGCGGAGTTGCCACAGGAAGCATGAACGCCATCGAAGCGGCAACGGCTGTAACAACGGCAAGCGTCGTTGGGTTATCCCCCACTCTCAAGGCGATGGAGATCACGATCGGCACGAACATCCCTGTTACGGCCGTGTTGGACGTGATCTCCGTCAGGAAGTCGACCAGCAGCACGATGACGATCATCAGCATCAGCGTGGATGGTGTTCCTATCGCCCCGACAGCCGACGTGGCGATCCAGGATGCGAGCCCCGTCCGAAGGATCGCATCCGACAACGCGATGCCACCGCCAAAGAGGACGAGAGTCCCCCAATCCACAAATTTCGTGTCGCGCCAATCCAGCAGAAATCGTCCCTCGCGGATATTCACGGGAATGATGAATCCGAGCAACCCGATAAGAAGTCCGATGGTGTACTCATCGACCCACGAAAGCGTTGCGGCAAGGGCTTCCGGCAAGAAGTGCTCCCAGAACGGATTGCTCACCCACAACACGACCGCCAACAGAAAGACGAACACCGCCAGCTTCTCGCCCACTTGCATAGGGCCCAGTCGACGCTGTTCCTGCAGCAGCTGTTCCTTTCCGCCGGGAAGCGACCGCACCTCCGGCGGATTGCGCAGGACGAGCACGCCCCACGCGAGTGGGATCATGATGACGACGAATGGAATGCCGAATGCCATCCAATCCAGAAACGACAACCGAGTGACCGACGGATCGTCCGCGAACGTCGCGTTGAGTATTCCGAGGGCGATCCCATTCGGCGGCGTGCCGATGATCGTTCCGACTCCGCCAATAGAGGCCGCCCATGCGATTCCAAGCATCAGCGCGGTCCCGAATCGCGAAGAGCCGGGCTCGAGTTTCATCAGCGACAAGATCCCCAGTCCGAGCGGAAGCATCATCGCCGTGCAGGCCGTATTGGAGATCCACATGGAGAGAAACGCCGTCACGGCCATCATGCCGAAGAGGATCCGGCGTGAATCTTCAGCGAGCGAGCCCCGCGTCAGGATCCAAAGCGTCAGGCGTCTGTCGAGTCCCCATTTCTGCATTCCCGCGGCCAGCAGAAATCCACCGAGGAAAAGATAGATAACGGGATTCGCGTAGTTGACAAGTGTGTTTTTGATCGTGAACTCATGGAGCCTCGTTCCGGAGACTCCGACGACATGCAGGAACGGGAGCACGACCGCAGGCAGCAGCGCCGTTGCGGGGAGTGGGATAGCCTCGGTGATCCACCAGATGACCATGAGTCCGAGGAGGGCGAAGACGGACTGCATCGAGGAGGCCAGCAATCCCGGATCCAGACCCGGGTCCGACCCGGGTTCCAACCCGGGGTCGAGTTTGAAGGATTGGCACGCATCGGTGGCGGCCTCGGAAAACGCCGAAAAGGGTGGGAGCAGCAGAACAGTACCGAAGAACACCAAGCCAAGGATGAAGCCGACGATACGGGGAGACCGGAATGGATGCATGGAACGGAATATTGCACCTTCCTGTCGGAAAGTCAACCGGGTCAGCCAACTCTAAACAACAAGAGCGGTCTCGCGACCGCTCTCTCCACTTTCCAATGCTTGTTCCGTCATTCGTACCAAGATAGAACCTCGTAGGTCCCTGTCGTGGGATACAGGGGCGGTGAGTCGACCATCAACCGATCATCGTATCGATAATTCTTTTGAAATCCTGTCTGTATCAATCCTGTCGAAGAATTGAATGTACCCACAGGGCCGCGCTGATACTGCTGAACACCGCCGAGCAGAGTCAGTGTTCCTGCTTTGGGCCGTCCGTTGTAATTCTCAGCCTTCAATCCTCCCGATGCCGCCAGGATTGATGCATGGATCGTGACGCCCTTCGCAGGATCGTTGTTCTTGGCATTGTCCGCAACGATCACGTCATTCGAACACACGATCCCAAGCATATCGGTCGATGCCGTCTGCATTGGATTGGCGGAATACACGATCGAGGAATCGACC
>JALONE010000142.1 GCA_025455125.1 Bacteroidota bacterium | reverse complement strand
AATTGCTCACCCATCTTCGCGGGACCGTGCTGCTCAGGGCAATCGGGATTCAGATGATCGCGCAGCGTCCGGAAGAGGAAATTGACGTCATTTTCGACACCGGTGCCGATATTGTAGATGTGGGATCCGTCGCATCGCAGCGCAATCAGGCTGGCCCGCACAACATCGCCAACATATACGTAGTCGCGCGTCTGCTTTCCGTCACCATTGATGACCGGCTGTTCCTTCTTCACCAATCGGCTGGCGAAGATCGCGATCACGCCTGCCTCTCCGTGCGGATTCTGCCGCGGACCGTACACATTCGCATAGCGCAGGATCACATGATCGATATTGTGGACCGCCTTGTAGTAAAAGAGATACTTTTCCGTACACAACTTCGTGATGCCGTACGGCGAGAGCGGACGAAGCGGATGCATTTCATCCGCGGGAAAATAGTCCTGTTCGCCATAGATGGCGCCGCCCGTTGAGGAGAAGATGATCTTCTTCACGCCGTATTTCTGGGCATTCTCGAACAAATTGAGCCCACCCAACACGTTCACAGACGCATCGAATTGCGGATCGGCGACCGATCGGCGAACGTCCATCTGTGCGGCATGGTGATTCAGGACATCAAACCGCTCATCCCGAAACAGCGTTTCGATCTTTGGATCGCGGATGTCCATCTTGACGAATGTTGCGTTCGCGTTGACGTTCTTCCGCACACCGCTGGAGAGGTCATCCACGACGACCACTTCATGACCCTCTGCAACATACGCGTCTGTGATATGCGACGCGATGAACCCTGCTCCACCCGTGACGAGAATCTTCATATGTGCGTCCCTTCCGTTGTCTTTCGTCCCAAATGCCTCAATGCCTTCTTCCCGATGTCCGTTCGATAGTACGCCCCCTCGAACGTGATCTTCCCGACCGCATCATAGGCGGATCTGATTCTCGCGGCGAGATCCAGGTCTTCGCCGATCGCGGTCACACCCAGCACCCTGCCTCCTGATGTCACCGTGCGTCCATCCTTCGTTTGCGTCCCCGCATGAAAGACGACGAGACGAACATCGCCATCGAACTGGTTCAGTCCTTCGATGGGTTTTCCCTTCTCGTACGCATCAGGATACCCCTTCGAGGCGACCACAACGCAAACCGCACTGCGGGATGTTTGATAGTCTACATTCGCAGCCAATCGCCGTTCCGAGACGCTCAGCAACAGTTCTGCAAAGTCCGTCTCGATGAGCGGGATGACCACCTGCGCTTCCGGATCGCCGAACCGGCAATTGTACTCCAACACCTTTGGACCCTCATCGCCGATCATCAGGCCAACGTACAGACAACCGGCATACGGAGTCCCCTCGCGGCGCATTCCTTCGAGCGTCGGGAGAATGACGTCTTGTTCCACTTTCTTCAGAAGTTCGCTCGTCACCAGCGGCGCCGGGGCATACGCGCCCATTCCCCCCGTGTTCTTTCCGAGATCCCCATCCAGAACTCGCTTGTGATCCTGAGCAGGCGCGAGCGTGACAAACCGCTCTCCGTCAGTGATGACAAAGACGGACGCTTCCTCTCCCGCAAGATACTCCTCGATAACGATTCGTTCCCCCGCAGCGCCGAAGCTCTTCGCGACCGTCATCTCTCGTACGCCTTCGAGCGCCTCTTCCCGGCTCGGGCAGATGAGGACCCCCTTCCCGGCCGCCAATCCATCCGCCTTGACGACGATGGGAGGCTTCAGCGACTTGATGAATTCCTGTGCAAGCGTCAGTTCCGAAGCGCCGAACGTCTTGTACCGCGCGGTCGGAATCCCGTTGCGCGCCATGAAATCTTTTGAAAAGACCTTGCTTCCTTCCAGACGCGCCGCCGCCTGGGTGGGACCGAAGACGCGGCGGCCAACAGCCAGAAGCCTGTCTGCCAATCCAAGAACCAGCGGTTGCTCGGGACCGATCACGGTGAGATCGATGGCGTTCCGTTCCACGAACGCGACAAGTCCTTCAATATCCGATTGTGCGATCTCAACATTCGTGGCCAGACTGGCCGTTCCTGCATTGCCTGGCGCACAGTAGATGGATCTTACATTCGCACTCTGACGCAGTTTCCACACAATGGCGTGTTCTCGTCCACCGGAGCCAACAACTAGAATGTTCACCGACTGTCTCCCTCCTGTGCCTGAACGACGCTCTGTCGATCGAAGTCCATCAACGATTCAAACTGTTTCGCCAGCTCTCCTGTCAGGGCGAAGCGGTCGTACCGACGCGCCGCCTCCCCATTCACGCGGGGCAGACGACGGTGTTCGAATGCATCAAAGAGCGTGAGCAACGCCCGCTCGTGCGCCGCGACATCGTTCAATTCGACGCATGCCGTTCCTTCGTACTCTTCGATAAGTTGGCGCGTGTAGCCATCCACAACGGAGGCAAGGATCGGCTTTCGCGCGCCGAAATACTCGTACAATTTCCCCGGCGTCTGATAATCATTGTCGATCACAAACCAGAGGAGATCCGAGGCGACCAGATGCGCGACCGCCTCCCGGTGTGGGAGATACCCCTGAAATGCAACCATGTCCTGGATGTTCAATTTCTGGACGAGGAGCCGGTCCTCTTCGCGGATCGTGCCAACCAGGTTCAGTTCGATGCGTCCACGCAACCGCGGGTGAGCGGCGACAAGGTTGGTCAGCGCGTGCAGGATCACAGCCGGACTTCGGTCCGCGTAGAACGTCCCCGAATGAGTGATGCGCATGCGTCCAGGCGCCGGAGGCTTCGGCAGGGACACATCGACGAAATCCTCAGCATCGAATCCCTGCGAGAGGATAACGACATCATGATACGTCATCGTGTGATTCCGCCGAAGGATCTGTTCCTTGACACGGCGATGCGTGACAAGCACCCGATCGGCCGCCTTCAGCACGCGCCGCTCAAGCCTCCGATGCCAATAGCGGTGAAACGGCGTCGGGAAGTACTTGAACGGATAATCGAGCCATGCATCGCGGTAGTCGACCACCAAGGGAATGCCGGTCGATCGTTTGAGTTCGCATCCGATGAGAAAGTCGGTTTGCGGTGGCGCAGTGGCAAAGATGAGGTCGTATCGCTCGCGCGCGAGAAGCTCCTTGCCGGCACGTACCGCGCGGCTTTTCCATCCGATCTTCGTATCGGGGATGAAGATGAAGTCCCCGCCGAATTGCAACAACCGTCGCACCCGTTCGGACGGCATCTTGACCGGCTTTGATGCGGCGAACATCCGGTTCGCGTCCAACGAACTGGTGCGTACGATCTCGACGCCGGCCGATTCGATCTCGGCGAGGAGCGTGTTATCAAACGCGTAATATCCCGTCGGAGCGACGGTGAGGACGGTGGGCTTCCACCCATACTGCGGTAAGTACTTGGCAAACTTCACGGTTCGCTGCACGCCGCTCAGTCCCATGGGGGGAAAGTAGTACGCGATGAAGAGGACTTTGCGGTACGGGTCGTGATCTGCCATAACTCAGAGAACGATCAGGTCGCGGGGCGAACGCGTCAGCACCGAACATCCCCCGCGCGTAATGAGCACATCGTCTTCGATGCGGACGCCGCCTTTTCCGGGAAGATAGATCCCCGGTTCGATCGTGACGACGGCATGTTCGTGCAGCAGTTCGGAGCTCAGCGAAGAGATCCGAAGAGAATCATGAATATGAATACCCAGACCGTGACCGAGCGAGTGAACGAAGAACTTGCCGTACCCCGCCTTTTCGATGTGCGTGCGGGCGACCGCGTCGAGAGCGCGGGCTTCCATCCCCGGCCGGATGGCGTCGATGGCGCGCTGTTGTGCCTCGCGGACGATGCCGTGGATCTTCTGCATCTCCGCCGACGGACGACCGAGCGCCACCACGCGCGTCATGTCGCTGTTGTATCCCTGATACCGGCAACCGAAATCCAGCACCACGACCTCCCCGACGCGGATCTTCTTCGTGGTCGCGCGTGCATGCGGCAGCGCCGCCCGAGGTCCGCTCGCCACGATGGGATCGAATGCTTCGCTGTCGGCGCCGTATTTGCGATGCCAATAACTGATCTCGGCTGCGAGGTCCAACTCTCGAAGACCAGGCTCAATGGCGATCAACACTTTGGCGAAGACCGCGTCGGTGATCTCGACCGCGCGCTTGATCCGCCTGATCTCGGATGCATCTTTGACAGCCGACATCCGTTCGATGAGCGGAGACATGGCAGGAAAGGAACACCGGGGGAGCAATCGACGCAGCGTACGAAGCGACGCCGCGGAGAGATGCTCTTCTTCCACGCCGACCCTCATGCCCGGCCGAACGAGATGGCGCTCAGATAGCTCGGCAAAGAGGGATTGACGGGCGATGACCACCGTCGCACCATCCACTTCCGCTGGCGCCTGAGACCGATAGCGTCCATCGGTAATGAGCACCGCGCGCCGCGGCGTGACAAAACAAACGGCATTCGAGCCGGTGAATCCGGTCAGGTACCGAATGTGGGAGTTCTCGGAGACGAGAAACGCATCGACGTGATGAGCGGCGAGAGCGCGGCGGACGGCCTGGAGACGATTCCGCGTCATCTGGTGTCCGATCAAAGGTGATAGTTGGGGGCTTCTTTGGTGATCGTGATATCGTGCGGATGGCTTTCGCGCAAACCGGCTTCCGTCATCCGGACAAACTTTGCCTTCGCCTTCATCTCCGCGATCGTCCGGCAACCGCAATACCCCATGGCGGCTCGCAGCCCGCCGATCATTTGGTACACGGTATCCTGTAATTGTCCTTTGA
>JALONE010000141.1 GCA_025455125.1 Bacteroidota bacterium | reverse complement strand
GAAGAACGCGATCACCGCGTTGATCGACGCCAATATCCCCGCGAACAGAAATGGAAACGAGTGCGACACGTTGCTGAGTACTCCGCCGACCAGCGGCCCCAGCAGAAATCCCACACCGAACACCGCGCCGACCAATCCCAGATTCGCCGTCCGTTCCTGCTCGTCCGCCGAGATATCGACCATCGCGCTCTGTGCCGTCGTGAAATTCCCAGCCGCCATGCCGTCGATGATCCGTCCGAGGAACAGCATCCATACGGTCTTCGCGCTTGCGAACACGAACCATCCGACTGCGGTGCTGATGATGCATGCGATAAGGACCGGACGACGGCCAAAACGATCGGACAGCGCGCCGAGCAGCGGAGAACTCAGGAATGCGAAGAACGAAAAGGTCGAGAACAGGATCGTCACCGTGAGAGGTGAAACGCCGAATTCCGTCACATAGAACGGCAGGATCGGAATGACGATCCCGAAGCCGATGACATCCAACAAGACCGCAAAGATGATGATGAGCTTTTCCCGACGCATGCCGCCCTTTCTCTCCTATCCCGCAAAGACACCGAGGATCGCAGGACGCGATGCGCCGGTTACCGATGGAACGTTCGACGGCGCGCCATGCAGCGTTTCGTGCGCCAACACCGCAAACAGAACCGCTTCTTTTGCATCCGAAGAGAACCCTAAATGCTCGACGCGCTTGACGGGAACCGGATGAAAATGTCGCGCCAATCCCTCCATGAGCGTGCGATTGTGTACACCGCCGCCGCTGACGAAGACCTCATCGACCGGCGCGCGCTTGCGGACGAACCGGACATATTGTTCATACACGCTTAGCGCGGTGAATTCGGTCGCCGTTGCGATCACGTCTGCCGGTGAATGCTTCTTCGACCGGCGAAGGACCTGCTTGACGAACGACGCACCGAACTCTTCGCGTCCAGTGGATTTCGGGAGGGGCCGCTTGAGGTACGAATGCTGCATCATCCAATTGAGCAGATCGAGCGCCACCATTCCCGCACCTGCCACCTGACCTTTCGGGTCAAATGGTTGCCGAAACAACTCCTGCATCAGCGCGTCGATGACCATGTTCGCCGGACCGGTGTCGAATGCGCGCACGTCGTCCAGCGTTGCACCCTTCGGCAACACCGTGATGTTCGCGATCCCGCCAAGGTTGAGCAGCAGCCGACTCTTCTTCGTTGAGCGGAAAAGAACGTAATCAAGGAATGGAACCAGCGGCGCTCCTTGTCCCCCAAGTGCAACGTCTGCCGCTCGAAAATTCCCGATCGTCGGAACGCCGGTCAGCGCAGCGATCATCGCAGGATCGCCGATCTGCAGGGTGGACCGGATCGTCTTCCCGAAATAGTGTTCGGGGTGCGGCAGATGATGCACCGTTTGCCCGTGCGATCCGATGAGGTCAACTTTGTGAAGGGGGATCTTTCCCTTGCGGGCCACTTTCGCGGCAGCATCGGCGAACAGGTGCGCGAGCAATGCGTTCAGCCGGCAGATCTCATCGACAGAGGATGCTCCAGGAAGCGAATTCCGCAGAATGTGCTCTTTCAATCCGGGGGGATACGGAACGGTAGTGAATGCGAGCTGTTTGATCCGCGTTTCAGTGCCGATCCCGTTGATGCGAATGAGAACGGCGTCGATACCGTCCGCGGATGTTCCGGACAGAAGTCCGATCAGAATATGCGAATGAGCCAAGGGGCGTTTCTTTCGTTAGCGTGATGGGCGCGTGCTCAATAGGGCATGGATACGATACGCGAGATTTCTCATCTTATCCAGCGCCACCTCCTCGCGCAACGGGAGGAAACATGCGATAACATACCGAGCGACATTGTCTTCGATGATACCCACGTCGTGGGTCCATGTGGAGAACCAGCCGGTCTTGTGGCTGAACAATGCGTTCGATGGAAGTCCGGTCGCCAACTTCGTCGTGTCCAGTTGCCGCATGAGGTACGATTTCAGTTGTCCGCTCGTCCACGTATTGGCAAGCTGCCCGGTCTGGACCTTATACAGAAATTCCGCCGCATGGCGGGCGCAGGTTTCGGTGCCGCGAATCGTATCATAGCCTGCATCCTCGAACTTCCTTCGGAGGAACTTCCGCGTCACCTCGCTTCCCTGCCATCCGTTGGCGTGCATGAACGCGTTGATATTTTCGCGCCTCGCGAGGTCGATAAGGCAATTCGCCGCAGAGTTGTCGCTTCGGGTGATCATCAGGTCGAGCAGATAGCCGACGGTCACCGTGTCGCCATCGCGGAGGAGCGGACGGGGGTCCCAGCGGATTTCCGTCGACCGATCGACATCATTGGGGGAGCGTACGACGATCGGCGTTGTGAGCGAGTACGTTGCAAGAGATGCCTGCCGCAGCACTTCAGCCGCGACGTACATCTTGTACACCGACGCCGGGTAGATGAAGTTATCCATCGACACGCCGCCAATCTTCGGATGCGCCTGATTCAGATCGATCACCGCCAGGGAGATCTGTTCCATCCCATCCTCGCCGCAATCGAATGAGCCGTCAAGTCCCAAGTTGGTCACGATCGCGCGCAGGTCGCGTGAGAGCGTTTCATCCTCAGGAAGAAGCCCGCGCTCCTGAGACCAGACCGTTGACACCGAGAAGATGGCGAGAGCAACTGCTTTCCAAACCAGTTGCTTTCCAACATGATCACATCGTATCTTCATAGTTGTCTTATCTCTTAGACCGGGATCGATGTCACCCTGAGCTTGTCGAAGGGTGATTGTTGCGTATTCCGTCACATTTCGACCCGCCCCGCATTCCAGATCTCATGAGGCGGGCGGGGCAAGCTCAATGCGACGGCTTGTATCCAAACATCAATTACGAGATGGCTTCTACTGATCACTGATGACTGCTTCTCTCCTTCTCGGTTCCCACATGTCCATCGCTGGCGGCGTCTATCGCGCCATTGAGCGGGGAGAATCCATCGGATGCACGACGATGCAGATCTTCGTCAAGAACAACAATCAGTGGAAGGGCGTGCCGCTGAAGGACGAGGACGTTCTAACGTACAAAGAGCGGAAGGCGAAATCAAGCATCGGTCCGGTGATGGCCCACGACACGTATCTCATCAACCTCTGCGCGACCAATCCGGAGATCCTCCGCAAGTCCCGCGAGACGCTGCGGGAGGAGCTCGACCGCTGTGAGCGGCTCGGCGTGGACTTCCTGAACTTCCATCCCGGGTCGCATCTGGGCCAGGGAGAGGAGGAGGGGATCAAGCGGATCGCCGAGTCCATCGATCTGCTGCACGAGCAAACCCGCGGGTATCGGGTGAAGAGCGTGCTGGAGACGACGGCAGGGCAGGGAACGTCGATCGGATACCGGTTCGAGCAGCTCCGCGCGATCATCGACCTGGTGGAGGAACGGGACCGGATGGCCGTCTGTGTCGACACCTGTCACATTTTCGCCGCGGGGTACGACATCGTCACGGAGGAGGGATACGAGCGGACGTTCGCCGAGTTCGACGCCGTGATCGGACTGGGCCGACTGGCGGCGTTCCACATGAACGACTCCAAACGCGAGTTCGGATCGCGCATCGACCGGCACGAGCACATCGGGAAGGGGAAGATCGGAACGCAGGGATTCGCGCACCTCATGAACGATCCGCGATTCGTTGCCGTCCCAAAGATCCTCGAGACGGACAAGGGCGAAGACCTGCGGGAGGATGTGGAAAACATGCGCGTGCTCCGGTCGCTGATCCGGGAGTCGAGAAATTGACCACTGATTGACACAAATCTTCACAGATACGCGCGACAATTGTCTGTGAGAATCTCGTGTGAATCGGTGGTATTCTTTCCACCCGCGCACTCGCTCACTCACCCACCTGTGCACCCAATCCTCACAGATTTATCCCTCACAGATTTATCCCGGATAAATCCCCGGAAAAGTCCCCGGATAAAACCCCGGATAAAGTCCCGGTTAAAGACCCGGAAAGACCTCGTAAACTCTCATTGTTTCCTGTATTAGTTCAGAATCAACATTTGCTGTCTAATAATTGCCAAGACAATGCGGTAGTCATCCAAAGAACAGCCTGCGACTGATTTCGTCCGTCAGATAGCGCTACCCTGTGATTCAGCGACCTACCACACCGCTTCTCCTAAGAATTCTCAGCTCCGTCTTCTCATGTGAGTCATCTCGAAGAACCCTTGTCTGTTTTGTGAATCTGTTAAATGAACAGACTTGACCGATCGTGCGATATTCTTCTGGAGAGATTGAGCGCAGATAGTATATCATGCCACCTTCGCCGAATACCGGAGTTAAAATCCATCGTCCTGAAGAGTCAGCCATAACCGTAGTAACTCGCCGCGTTTTGAGCGAAAGCGTGCGGATAGATGAAAATCCGTTTGTTGACGAACGGGTTGCAAATAGCAGAGTATCGCCCTTGATGTCTCCCAGATCATAGAGGGTGCGGCGCTCCCAAAGAGTATCGATTACTCCCCTTGCAGGGTCAATGAGAAATATGTCCCCACCAGCCTCCGCTGCAATCAGCGAGTCATCCTCTGACCATGCTAGATTGGTAATGGATCCTGTCACACCACCTATGATTGAAACGGAGTCTTCCGCTTCATGATAGACGTACAAAGCTGAACCTGAAACAAAATAGAATGCTGCTGAAAATGCAAGATCGTTCGATTTCCGCGCGAAGGCACAGTATTTGAAAGAGAGCGTATGTTTCTTTTCATAGTCGCTTGTAAAGACGAATCTATCCAAGTCTATTT
>JALONE010000140.1 GCA_025455125.1 Bacteroidota bacterium | reverse complement strand
AGTAGGTCGAATCCGTGCTGCGAATGGGGACACCCTCCGCGCCTTGGACGTTGTCAACGGTGTAGTAATTGGTCGGATCGATAGTTCCGATCGTTCCCGTTCCGTTGATCGCGAACCGGTACGGATTCGTGGACAGGATCTGCGTCGGGATGTCGTGCGCAATGATGATCGTGTCTGGAGCCGGACCCAGTACAGTCGGCGTGTATCGGAGCTGGATCAGGATCGAATCTCCCGCGTTGAACGGCTGGGTAAGCGTATTGGAGAATATCGCATACTGCGATGAGGATCCGCGCGCCAGGTCAATGCTGTTAATCGTATAGTTCGTCTCCGTCCGGTTGTAGATGCGGATCACCGTGTCTTTGGGTATATCCAACTGCACCGAACCGAAGCTGAATGGACTCGTCGGGCTGAACGCGATCGTCCGCGCGGTTGAACCAGAAATGGCGAAGCGCTTGGGCGTCGTGAATGCCGGTGAGTAGATGATCACCGTATCGACGAACGTCCCGGAGGTCGTATCGGTCGTCAGCCAGCGGAGCTTCATTGTATCGATCGCCCCTGCGGGGATCGATGTCAGGAAGTTCTGGAGGATCTGCACTTGGCTGATATTCGTGACGCGTACCACGCTATCGACCGCCAAGGGGATGTCCCGGTAATTCTGGATCCGGATCATCGCCTCCTTCGGCGTGCCGAGCGGAACAGCGCCGAATGCAACCGAGGTTCCGGTCGTCGCATCCGTGACATAGATCCGATTCTCACTGCCGGCTCGAATCAGAGCCTTCAACGGATTGCTGAACTGCACGGTGTCCTTGTGATACAGATAGACGGTATCCAGGATACCGGCGGTGTTCTGAACTTTTGCCCGGAAGTAGAAAATGAAATATCGATCGTACGAGGACCCTGCCTGAATCTCGATCCCGCCAGCAGGGATTTGGTCGGTGGCGCGGACTTCAAAATGAGGTCCACCAACCGCGATACTGTCGAGGCGGATAGGCCCCGCACCGACATTGCGGACAACGATGCGGCCTTGTCGGGCGCTATCGACCGCGATGAGAGGCGTGATGGGCACTGCCAGCTGTCCGTAGCGTACGGAGCTCGCTGAATTCAACACGAGGGTATCCAGCGGCAAGAGAGGAGCAGTGGCATCGCTGTACGTATACGGCGTCGCGGTACGCACCGGATACAATCCAACATTGGCCACTGAGCGAGCTGTGACCGGCAACGTGATGGGAGAGCTTCCCGTTGCCGCGCCTGTATGGACGATCGTGAGTGCATCAGCGTCTGTTCCTATTTGCTGGCCCGTATATGCCAGGTAGAACATCGCCGTATCGGCTGCGTTGATCGTCACGGGGAGGGTCGTCAGCACGGTGAACTCAGGATTCGTGAACGTCATCGATGTGACGTCGATGCTGTTCGTCGTATTCAGGTTCCTGATCGTGATGCTGTCCAACCGCTGTTGACCGGCGAGGGAGGTCACGAACGCGAATGACGTCGTGTACTGGCCACCCGTCCGGGGATTGTGCAGCCGGACGTCATTCACGCCGGTGCCGCCCAAGACGACCTTCAGTGTTTCGGCCGCGGTGGTGACTCGAATGGTATCGGCCGGAGCGGCCCCCACAGCATTAGGTGTGAAGGTCACACGATACCAGAAACTATCGTTCGCCACGATCGTCGGCGTCAAACTGCCGGAAAATGGGGCGACTAAATAGACTCCTGCAGCATTGCTGACCGCCGTGACAGTGACATCGGTGCCACCTGTGTTCTTGACGTAGAAACTGTCAGCTTTTGGGGTGAACACCGTGACGCTGCCGAAGGCGATCGAACTCTTGGATGCCGTGAGCTGAGCGAAGGTCAATGATGACCCCACGCCGAGCGCAAGCATCACAAGGAAGATCCGTCGCAATGACATCATGACTGGTTCTCCTGCGATAGTGAGTGTAATACGGCTTGCAGTTGGTTAGTTGTTCTTGTACAACAGGATGTGAAGAGTTTCCGAACGCTTCCCGACGTAGCTTCGAAGGTTGCCGTTCGGAAAGATGCGGTAATAGACATCCAGGCTGTCTGGACCGGTAACGTCGAGGAACTGGAGGTCATCACTGGAATCGACGAATCCCGGGTAGCCGAATGCAGGCTTGAGGACGCTCCCCTCGATGAGAAACTTCGTTTCCGTCGTGTCCGTAATGGTGCGCTTGATATCCCACGAACGAATATTGGAATTGGTGGTATCGAATTGCCACGTGAGGACAACTTGGCGCTTCCCGCTTCTCGTCCGCGAGGTTGCACCCTGGAGCTGGTCAACGGTCGGGACGTACGTGTAATGCTGAGGAACTTCAGGGATGCTTGCTGGGTCTGTGCATCCGCTGAGACTAAGATACAAGAATACGGTAAGAAGGCAACCCCAAAATACCTTTTTCATGTCTTTTTCCAAATAGGTTCTTTTGTCGAAAAAATGGGGAATCGGGTATCCCCGTCCTAAAAGTGCACAGTCAAGCTCGCGTTGAATCCGTTCAGCGGCGCAGGAGTGAGTGCAAATGTCGTCTGACTCGACCCGGCGGAACCAAATGTCCGGAGTGGTTTTTCGTCTGTGAACAGGAACATGTCGACGATGTTCGCAACCCAGACGATCGCGGCGACCTTGATGAACGCGTTTCTCCGCTTTGCTTCGTCATCGATGATCGACTTCGTCTGGACCATCTGGCTCCAGTAGTTGTCGGAGTCCAGGAAGTTGCGGGACTCCGCATACTGCAGATCGAGTTCATTGAGGCGTTCATTCCGGCTAATCACGTTGTTCTCGGCAAGCACGGCGGTCAACGCTGCGCCGAAGAATCCGATCGTGAAGGCCGCTCCTTTTGTCTGATGGCCCAAATAGGACTGTCCCGCTCCCGGGATCACGGCAGACAGCGCCGTGGCGACCACCCGCCGATCGCTCCAGTACGGAGCGCCGGATGTCTGGCCGGCGGTCGTGTCCTGAACGAACTGGCCCATCGCCGGAGCCAGGAGAGTGGTGAACAAAAGGGCGAGAATGATGGTTCTCATAACGAGTCCTGTCTTATCGTTGCTTCAACGCATATTCGATGATGTTGCCCACGAGTACGTATTGGGATTCGTACTTCTGGATGTCCCCTTTGCTCCAAATGCTTGAGTATCCTTTGGACGAAACGATTCCCACGACTTGGTCATTCCAGAACAACCCGGTCAATTCTCGTTGCCGCCGGGGGAGTTCTTCGAGGTCGTCCTGACCAGGGGGTAGTTCAAGCATCTTCTCCCAAGCACGGTAGATGGCATGATCGCTCGGGATCGGACCGATCTTCATCTTCGCGTCGACGGTGGTTCCGAGGTCCCGCAGGAGTCCTTCCATGCGAGCGGTGTACTCGTACTTCGTTGTGAAAACGCCGTTGTCGATGAAGATGAATCCGCCGCGACGGATGTAGTTCCGCAGGTTCTTCTGATCCTCCTCATCGAACAGGGGATCGCCCGGTCCGGTGAAGATGAAGATGACGGGGGATTCCTCCAGTTCCGTGCTGCTGGGAGATGCTTCCTTCGGTGTCACCTGGATCTGCAGGCTGTCCGACGCGAAGCGGGCGATCGAAGCGAGAGCTTTTTCCGCGAATTCCCAGTTCTCCCGAATTCCGCTGCGGATCTCGTCGAAGGTCTTGTAGGTGACGCGGTGAAGCGAGATCGAACGCTTCTGGCGAACCGTTGCCGTGTCGGTTCTGACTGCACCTTCGGCGATCAACTCGCGCTGCACCTGCACCCGTTTGAAATAGAGGTGGAGCGTCAGGAAGTCGCTCGGCTCGTTGTTATCGTCGTATCCTGTGATGAAGTTCTCGAAGACGAGCTTG
The DNA here is from genome assembly GCA_025455125.1 of Bacteroidota bacterium. Taxonomy (GTDB): domain Bacteria; phylum Bacteroidota; class Ignavibacteria; order UBA10030; family UBA10030; genus JAKAJH01. Next base: position 5,025 of record JALONE010000140.1, on the reverse strand, counting down.
GTGAGTTGAACGCTTTCATCGAGCGGATCGAAGACGATCAGTCCCTCGCGGTTGTCGCCGGCATAGATCGGTCTGCCGAGATAGAGGACGCTGTTGCGGACAATGCCCATCCGGCGCTCATGGATCTCGTCCTCCACACCGCTCGCCCCTTTGCGCCGAATGAAGTACCCTTCGAGGCTCTGGTTGCGGCTCGTCTTCTCTTCGCGACCGTACCCTGAATACAGGTCGCCCCGATCGGTGACCAGGAACGAGTTCTCGGGATCATAATTGAGTTTGCCCCCCGCCGTCCCTCGAATCGTCCGGGAATTCAACCGTGTTCAGTTGGTAGTCGGACATGTACTTCACCTGGACCTTGAAGGTCTTTCGGTCGAAGATCACTGACTGTCCGTCCTTGCTGACCGAGTAGGAGCTGTCGTTGTACTGGCGCATCATGTCGATGTCCGGTTCCAGCGTGAACTCGGGCTGCGGTGGAGAGAAGAGGAAATAGCGGTAAGCGGAATCGCATCCTGCAAGGAACAGCATCAGGAGCAGAACACCGCTCAAACGCCTAACGCTTCGGGTCTGTGCGCTCATGTGGTAAACGTATCCGTTGTCGCGGGTGACTATCGTTGATATTCAGAAGCTACTTTTTGCCGTGATTGATCGACGATGCCTCCTTTTTGCGTCGTCGCATATACCACCAGGTTGACACCAAAATGAAGCTGCCGCGCGTTGTCGAGCGGCCCTCCCTGAGCCGTGGAGAGGTAACGCCACTGGCCCCAGGCATGGGAATAGCCTTTGTTGGAGATGACAACGGCAAGCCGTCCGCTCAGAAAGATCCCTTCGAGGTAGCGGTAGCGTTCCACGAAGCGTTCCGGCGCGGCCGGGATGTCCAACGGCTTGCGGATATTCGCATCGTCAACGCCCGGCGGCGGCCCGTCGAAATCCTCCCATGCATGGAATAGCGCGTGTCCGGGAGGAATGCGCTCGAACTCCGCATCATAGCCCAGAGCATCTTTGAGGAGCTTCCGCGCGCTGGCATTGAACGCCCCGGATTGAAGGGCGAATCCATCGTCGATGAACAGGAACCCGCCTTTGCGCAGCCATGCGCCGAGGTTCTTCGCCTCCAGCGGTGTATACTGAACGCCGGCGGTGTATCCCATCATGAAGATGAATGGAATGGACATCAACTGCTTGTCCTCCAAGCGGATGTTGCCCATGAGATTGACGCGCACGTCGGTGCTGTCCCGCACGTAGTTCACGAAATTGATGACGGCCTGCGGGAAGACATTCCATCCATCCTCTCCGTTCGCCTCGGACTTGCTGGACTTCCATCGAAGCTGGTAGAAGTTCAGCATCCCGCTGACCTTCTTCTTGTTCTTCGGATCCTGCATCACCAGCCCTTCGAGCCGGTCGGCAAAGTTGGATACATCGACCAATTCGTCCCGCATCGATGCGAGGCCGGTGCCCCCCGTCCGGACGTTGGCAACATCGCCCGTGAGGTCAGGCTGGAAATCGACGCCGGCCGTCTGTCCTTCACCCCATCCGAGCCGTCCGCCGACTCCGAGGCTGCGGCCGAATGCCACCGCGCCGCCGGGGATGCCCCAGCCGGCGTCGAGGCCGGCGCCTCCGGTCATCGCGCCGTAAAAGATGCTTCCTTCGGTCCTGTTGCCCGTTGTAGAACCGGCACGGGTGGATTGCACTTGTTCCGCTTGAACCCGGATCGCCTGCGTCGGTTCGAATTTGATCTCGCGCGGCGTGAACGTCTGCGAGTACGACGGAGTCTTGCTGACCTGGAACGACTTCGCGAGCTTCGGCGCCCGGATCTCGAACTTGACCGGCGGCTGCACCAGATCGTATTCCGAGGTCTCTGTGCCGACCGTGACCGCGTGGTCGGCTTCATACGTCGCCAGGAACCACGATCCCGTCGCGAGGATATGGATCAACGCCGCGATCAGAAAGGCGAGTGCGAAGTAGCGCTGATAGACGCGCTTCCACTGGCCCAATGAACGACCGGATGTCAGATTCTCGCTTGTTGAATCGTTCTTCTTCATGAATATTAAGCTGCTAAACGGATCTCCGGGCTATTCCAGTCCGCAATCCGAAATTTCAATTCCGCAATTGGCTTACTTTCCCGCCGACAGCCACTTCCTGTGCAACTCCGCGAAGAAGACCGCCGAGCGGGCATCTTCGACCGTGCTCCACTCTGTGATGATCTCGTTGAACAACCGTAACGCCGTCTCGCTCTCGCCGAGTTGTTCGTAGCTGGAAGCGATGTTCGCCTTGCATGCGTATGCGACCTCGGTGTCCGCGTAATTCTCCATCACACTTGTCAGCTCAACGATGGCTTGTCTCCAGCTTTTCGCTTCGAAGAATGCCATGGCCTTCTCATATGCATTGTATGCCTCAACCAGACTGAGATCCCGGATCAGCGTCTTTGTATCCGGGTGACGAGGATCGTCGGGATAGGCGTCCCAAAACATCCGATACGCGACGAGCGCGGAGTCGTAGCTCTTCGCATTGTAGTAGTAATCGCCGATCGAGAAGAGCGCATCCGGAGCCTTGGGGGAACTCGGATATCGTTCCAGGAGCGTCCGGAAGGTCCGCACCATGCGGTCGTGTTGCTCCAGCTGGAAGTAGCTCCACGCTTCATTGTACATCGCAACGGAGGCGTACTCGCTTTCGGGAGCGGCGGCGTAGACCGCCTGATATTCCGTTGCGGCCTCCGTGAAGCGGCTCGTGTTGAAGTACGCCTCTCCGATCTGGAGACGTGCCTCTGCCACGCGCTTCGAATTCGGGAACTTCCGCAAGAAGGCACGATAGGTGGCGATCGATTCGTCAGCTTTGCCGATCTGATACAAGCTGTAGCCGTATCCGCTCATCGCTTCCTCGGTCGACCTGCTGTTGGGATACCGATCCATGAAGACGCGGAATGCATCCGCGGCATTGGCATAGTCTCCACCGTTGAAATAGACCATCGCAAGCCGGAAGAATGTGTCTTCCAAGAAGGCATTCGAAGAGAACTCTGTGGATGCCTCCTCGAGCGTCTTGATCGCCTGGTTCGGCTGCTGCATCGCGCCGTACGAATTCGCGAGCGTCACGTAGGTCCGGATGGCGGCAGTCGTATCCTTCTCCTTGATCGCCAGCAACTGTCTGCCGGCGTCGACGGACTTCTGATAATCCGCTGAACGGAAATAGAATTCAGCAAGGACGGCGAGGTACCTGGATCGATCGGTTTCCGATGCGGCTCCGTTGACCATTCCCTGGACCAGGTCGAGCCCCTCCTTGTGCTTGTTGAGATACACCAGCGAATAGGCGAGCTTCTCCTTTGCCTGCGGAACGAGGGAGGCGAAAACCTGCGCGAACACCCCAGAGTTCAAACAGGTTTGGAGGTCGCGGGCAGTTTCCTCGTACCGTCCCATTTCGAACAGCACCATCGCGCGGCCGTAGAGCGCCTGCATGCGGGTGTTCTCCGTCAGGGATCTGTTCTGTACTACCTTGTCGAATTCGGCGACGGAGGGCTCGAATTGCTGTTGGCCGGAAAACAACTCGGCCTTCGCGAGCTGAATGAACGGCAGTACCCCGATCGTGTCCAGACCGGGTGTTGCGGCAGCTGTGTCGAGATAGGCCAAGGCACGAGCATGCTGACCGGCGGATGTGTATGCGCGAACGACGCGGGCGAACGTGTAGGGATAATATGATGAGGTCGGACCCACCAGCGAGAGGTGCGCGACGGCATTATCGTAATCCGGGATGCCGAAGTAGCTCAATCCCATGTAGTAGTATACCTCGGATGTGTCGAGCCGGGAATGGTCCTCCGCCAGCGCGGTCTGGAATGCGCTGATGGCTTCCGTGTAGTTGCGCTGTTCATAATAGGTCTTGCCGAGCTGGGTCCGGGCGATCACCGCCTCGTTCGAGGTGGGCTCTTTCTCGAGGACAAGGCGGAGGTACGTGCGTGATTCCTCGTATTGCTTCAATTCGCTCAGGGCGAGCGCACGATACAGGTGCAGTTTGCTCAGATACTCCGTTTCCGGGATTCGTCGAAGCATGGTGTCGACGGTCGAGATCGTCCCCGGGTATTCTTTCGCATTGAACCGGTTGCTCACGGCGAGAAACAGCGACTGTTCCGCCGTGAATCGGATCTCTGCGCCCTGCTCTGCGTACGCATCGGCAAATAATTGATACGCATCAGCGGATTTCGTGTACTGCTTCACGTCCTGATACGTCCGCGCGATCTTGTACTGGAGCTTCGCCTGAAGCGGTTTGTTGTTGAAGTTCTCGTCGATCGCGTCGCGGTAGATCTGCAATCCTTCCTCGAGCCCTTTTTCTTCCGTGGTGTATTCGGCCATCTTGATGTACGTGGCCTCCTGCAGAGTCGGAATCAGAGAGAACGCCGCGATGACCGAGCGATACTGAGCCATTGCGCTGTCATACATGGACAATTGACGGTAGTTGTCGCCAACCTTGACCTGCGCCTTCGCGACAAGTTCAAGCGTGGACGCATCGACGTCCTTGCCCGTGGTCGCTTCGAACAGCTTCCGGTCGCGCAGCGCCTTGAGTTCGACATTCTCCCATTCGGCCTTCGCGAACTTCTCGGGACGGTACTTGTTGAGGAGCGATTGGAATGCGGCGATGGAGTTCCTCCAATCGCTTTGGTCGAAGTAGTTCTGTGCGATCTGGAACCGGGCTTTCGCATCCAGCGGATGCTCCGGATAGAGGTGCGTCAGAGACAGGAATCCGGTGTTCGAACTGTCGATCTGACCAGACTCGCGGAACGCCCAGCCGATGTCGTAATAGGCTTGGGGAACCTTGTCGTCCAGGGGATGGCGTTCGATCAACCCGCGGGCCTCTCGGATGGCTGCGGGATAATCCTTGTCCGCGAAGTACATCTCGTAGATCTGGTATTGCGCAAGGGCGGACAGCTTCGGCGAATCGGTGCGCTCTTCAACGGCGCGATAGAAGGTGACGCTCTCTTCCTTCCTGTTCAGGTTCCGGAGTGCGTTCGCCTTCTGGTACAGCGCCGCCGTCCGGACTCCGACGTTGAGC
>JALONE010000139.1 GCA_025455125.1 Bacteroidota bacterium | reverse complement strand
GCCGGGCGGAGGCCGAGCCGTCACCAAACACGATTTGTGTCCGACTGGTGTGAAGTCTGCAACGGCGACAGTTACTATCCCACCGCGCACAAGTGGTGCCTGGAAAAGAACTTGACGGTGCTCGGAAGTTCAGATTCGCATGATCCGATCAAGACGGAATATGATCCGTTGAAGGGGGAACATCGTCCCATCACGCTTGTGTTCGCTACGGAACGGAGTGCTGAGGCCGTGCGAGAGGCACTGCTCGCCGGAAGGACGGCCGTCTATACAGGGAATGAACTCATTGGAAGGGACGAACACCTTCGACCGCTCGTCCATGCGTCACTCTCGTGGAGCGGAACGACATTCAGTGTCGCGGGCCGCGAATGGGCTCACGTGATGATCACGAACCTCTCACAACTCGGGTTCGATCTTGTCTTGGCCACGCCGGATGACGCGATCCAGTTGCCGCGGGAACTTCGGCTGGAACCGGGGCGGTCCACGGTCTTTTCGCTACGGGCGCGCTCAGTTGTGGAGGGGCCGCATGCGATCGACCGTCGCGTGAACGCAGTCTATTCCATCAAGAATTGCTCAGTGGGGAACGGAAAGAAGCTGGAGGTCGCGTTCCCGTTGGATGTACGGATCACACGTACGAACTAGTGTCGCGAGGATCCCGGTCATTCCGTCTTTCCCAATGAGGGGAAGAGCTTCGAAATCCTGCTGGTCAGGGTGGTCCGCGGAATCTTGAGGAGTCGCGCGGCCTCGCTCGCATTGTTACCGCTCTTCTGAAGTGCCCACCCCACGATTTCCTTTTCTTTCTTAAGCATGAACTCCTCGTAGGGCGGGTATTCGCCGCTCGGCACCACCATCGTCATCGCACCCTTTTGTGGTCCTGCCAATCCCAGTGCGGCGATATCCATCGTCCCAGTCCGAGACAGGGCGATGACGCGCTGAACGATGTTCTCGAGTTCACGGACATTTCCCGGCCAGTCGTGCGCCATGAAGATTGAGAGGATCTCCTCGGAAAGTCCGGTCACTCTGTCGCCCAGGGCATACTTCTTGAAGAAATGCTCCGAGAGGATTGGGATGTCTTCTTTCCGGTCGCGGAGCGGCGGGATGAGCAACGGGAGAATGTTGAGCCGGTAGAACAGGTCTTCCCGGAACTGTCCGCGTTCTACCTGTCGCCGGAGGTCGATCTTGGTTGCGGCGATGATGCGCACGTCGACAGCGACACTTTCCGATCCCCCGACGCGGACGATCTCCCGCTCCTGCAACACGCGAAGCAATTTGACCTGCATCGTCACCGGGAGGTCGTCGATGTCGTCGATGAAGATCGTCCCCTGTTGTGCGCGTTCGAAGTATCCGATATGCCGTCGGATCGCGCCGGTAAACGCCCCCTTCTCATGACCGAAGAGTTCGCTCTCCAGCAGGCTTTCCGGGATGCCGCCGCTGCTGACGACCACGAATGCGTGCGTGCTTCGCGGGCTTGCCTGATGGATCGCACGCGCCACGATCTCCTTCCCCGTTCCGCTCTCTCCCTCGATCAGCACCGTTGCATCGCTTTGCGCGACAAGCGTGATCTGTTCCGAGAGTTGCCGGATGACCGGTGACACGCCCACCAGGGGGCGCTTCTCCAGCAACTGCAGCCTGTTCCTGAGTTCCCGGTTTTCGTCTACGACCTCCAGGAGGCGGCGGAGATTGCGCAGGATGGAGAGCAGCTTTTCGGGTGAGAACGGTTTGGTGAGGTAATCGTATGCACCCAAGCGCAAGGCCGCGATCGCCGTTTCAACGGTCGCGTACGCTGTGATGATGACGACCTTGGTTTCCGGCGCCTTCGCCAGCACAGAACTGAGCACGTGCATGCCGCTCGCGTTTGGCAAGCGGAGATCTGTGACGACGACGTGATGCCGGTGTTTCTCGAACAACTCGAGTCCGGTCTCTGCGGAATCAGCGCTGTCGACCTCGAAGCCTTCCTTCCGGATCGTGTTTGCGAGGGAAATGCGGGAGATCTTCTCGTCTTCAATGATGAGGATGTTCATTCAGCGCTTCCGCGTGGAAGAATGACGGTGAAGGTTGAGCCCTGTCCCATGGCGCTCTGTACGAGGAGTGTTCCGCCATGCTGCTCGATGATACTCTGGGAGACCGACAGCCCGAGTCCTGTTCCTTGGCCAATGTCCTTGGTCGTGTAGAAGGGTTCGAAGATGCGGTCAAGGTCTTCCGGTTGAATGCCGACCCCGTTGTCCCTGACGGCGAGGAAGACGGCATCTGCTCCGTGGACCCCGGTCGTGACGGCGATGGTTCCTCGTTGACCGACGGCATCGAAACTGTTCAGCAACAGGTTCATGACGACCTCTTGGAACAGCTGATGATCGATGGCGACAGGCGGCAGCCCTTCGGGCAGGTCAAGGGCCAGACGTACCGATTTCTCGCGAAGTCTCACGTCGACAAGGGAAGCGACCTTACGAGCGGAGGCGCTGATGTCGATCATGCTTCCTTGGGCTGGCTGTTGGCGGGCGAAGCCGAGGAGTTTCTGCACAACGGCTTCGATGTTCGCGATCGCTTCCCCGATCAATCCGAGATACTCGCGCGTCTGCCCGGTATTCTCGGGTTCCTTCTCGATGGCGTAGAGGCAGGCGCGAATGCCGTGTAAGGGATTGTTGACCTGATGCGCGACGCCGGAGGCGAGACGACCGATGGAGGCGAGTTTCTCCGCCTGAAAGACCTGTCGTTGCGCATTCTCCAGCTGTATCCTGGATTGGTCGATGCGGCGTTGCATTGCATCGAATCGCTGAAAGAGAAACGCGACATCATCACCCGAATCGGTCGCGGAGGGTCGCACCTCGCGATCAAGGTCCACATTGTCCATCTCCTTCACCAACCGATTCAACGATCGAGTCAACCGGCTTGCCAGCACATACAGCACGATCAGAGTTGCGCCGGACACGATGACGGTTGTGACGAAGAGGAAGAAGAAGAGGCGGCGCAGTTCGTCGCGGATTGGGGATGCGTCATAACCGAAAACGGCGGAGCCCCACGATTTCCGGGCGACACGGAGCGGGATATGGACGTCGATCACCCACGAGAACGTCGAATCCTCTGTGATGCGCAAGGCTAGCCCATCGGAGGAGAGACGGGGACGCTCAGTCAAGGGTATCGCATCCGCGAGCAGCGGCGGACCGGCCGCGATCAGCCGTTGCCGGTCGTCCACAATGGCGACGTACTTCACATTCCCCAGCGAGCGCATGAAGTCGTCGATGGAAGTTTGGAGCATCCCTTCCCGTGCGCTGGCCGATTGGTCCTCCCGGATCAGGGCGTCGAGCACTGTCACCATGAAGGTCTTTGAAACGGCAACGACCGACTCCTCTTGTTTGCTGATGATCACACTTCGCCACTGATACAGGAGAACCTGCGAGATGACAAGCAAGAGCAAGATCAGAACGATCCCGGTGAACAGGAGGATGCGGGCGCGGAGGGTGGAATGCGCGAAGACAGGCTCGGTGTGGTGTGCGCGGCGGATCATGGTGTCGTCTTTCGCCGTGCGGGCTGAGTCATGCGCCGGATGATCTCGTAATCCGCGTCGTTGGCCGTGACGAATCCGTTGACGAATTCCGCATCCCAGTGTTGTGTCAGCTCCAGACGCGTCCGCTCATCTTGGTTCACACGAAGGAGCGCCTCCGTCATCGCGCGGATGATCTCCGTGTGATGATCCGCCAGTGCGACCAGCGGGGAACTGGGAATCGGGTCGGAAAAGGCGATCGCGCGGATCTCTTTTCCGAGGAGATCGCGGACCAAGTACTCGCGAGTGACGCCCGCCTCAAAACTCCCGTTCATCACTTGTGCGATGACCGTGTGGTGATGAGCAAAATTGTGGACACGCGCGAGATCGTTCGCGGACATCTTTTGTTGTGCAAACAATTCGTCGATCGGCCAGTGTGCAGAGAACGACTCACTCGATGGAAGGGCGAGCGTCTTTCCTGCAAGATCAGCGACCGCGCGCATCGAAGAGGACGAACGAACGAAGAGGACTGAACGGGAGAGGGGTTGACGGTATTCGTTCAACGGCTTCAACACGGGTACGATGCGGTGCTCCGTGTGAGCGCGGACGTACTGATAGGAACCAAGAAAGACCGCAGACACGCGGCGCGAAAGCAGAAGACGCAAAGCCTCCTGATAGTCCTTGCCGAGCACCAACTCGAATCGATAGGGTGTGTTCGCGGTCAGGTAATCCATGATCGGTTGATAGCCGCGGTACATGATCGTTGGTGGGTAGCGCGAGACGACGCCCACGTACGCGACGGGCTTGAACTGAGCTGTCGGATCGATGGGATCAGGCGTACCCAGGATGACCGTCTGGCGTTCGATATCCATGACGATCACATAGAAGAGGACCGTCAGAGCAAGAACTGCGGGAGTTGCGATCGTCAGAATCGTGGTCCATTTCCATTTAGATGTGTGACTCATGATGCCTCAGATCTGATAGAGAACGCCGAACATGCGTCGTTCGGATGACGATAATTCGTCGCCCTGTCGAAATATCGTCATTTCAATATTCTGAATCTCGCTCGAATTGCTCGAAATGTCAACATGTAATCGCATGTAATAGAATGCATGTACTGGCATGGGGTTGGAGTGTTCAGGGCAACCGCAAGAAAATCCTCAATCAACCTAACCAGGGAGTATCAGAATGGACAAGATCGTTGCCCGCTGGGAATGGCGGACGTTTGGACACGCGTTCGGCGCCGCTGAAGACAAGATCAAGACCTATCCGGCGAAGGTGC
>JALONE010000138.1 GCA_025455125.1 Bacteroidota bacterium | reverse complement strand
TCCGCTTCCCAATGATGGCCGCACTCGGAACATTCCTCGGTCCCGTGCTCGTTGGTTCTATACTCAGAGAGGGTCGTTGTCTTCATAGCAGGTCTCCATTTCGGGTCGTTTCGACCCTATGCCTCCGCAGATTCGTCTTTGAACCGCTTCGCCTCCAGCGCCAATGTTGTCCCGCATCCCGGGGCTTTGTGCGTGAATAGAAGCAGTCCACGCGCCATTTCCCCAAGTCGAAGCCTACGAAGGCTGCCTTGATATCCATTGAGCTTGAGCGTTTTGTCAGCCAGGAATTCATCCCGTGTCTGCCATTCTGCACCGCACAAAGAACAGCGCTTGAATGGTCCGCCGGATTCCCTCTTTTTCGTCGTTTCGCCCATGTTCATTTTTTCAATCCATTCCCTTATTCCAAAGCCCGTGCCAGCTATTGTTCATACCGATTGGTTAAGAAGCATCATAAATGGTGGCGAACTCATTCGAATTTCAGCCTTTTTCTGAGTTCAACGCCGGTCGTGTCTTACATTGGTCGACGTCACCATGGTTAGAATTAGCCAGTTGAATACTGGAGCGGTTGAACGAAACTGTGCATTGTGCTTTCTACAAATACCAATTTCTGGGGATTCATTTTCGCACCGGATCGGGCTATTCTTCGTGGTACCCTACTTGAGGAAAACACTGCACACAAAAATCTGACTGCAAGAGGGAATGCAAATGAAGAACTGGTACAACACGGTCTTGCTCATGCTGTCGCTCGCATTCCTGACAGCGCACGCAACCGCTCAATCAGAATCGTACGCATCTGAAGCATCAGGGATCTTCGAAGCCGAAACGCCCGGCATGGACGGTCATGAAGCCTCAGCGCACGAATCCGAATCAGAATCGGTCCCGGCCTTTCAGCCTACGTTGACCGGGAACTGGGGGGGGATCCGGAAACTTTTGTTCAATGGAGGGATCTCAGTTGAAGGCGTGTACCGCGCAGATGCGATCCTCCACCGTCGCTTGACCGCGGCAGTCGCCCACAATCTCGACTTGAAGTTCACGTTCGATCTGAATGAATTGCTCGGGTGGGACGGCGCGGACATCGAGCTCTATGCGTTGGGAAATGAAGGCTCCCGGCCAAGCGACCATCTCGGCATCGCACAACCGGTGAGTTCGATCGAGACAATTCCGGATATGCGGCTCTACACCGCTGCATTGCGATATTCCTTTTTCGAGGGTGCCGCCTCCATCCTTCTCGGCCTCTACGATCTCAACTCTGAGTTCTGCGTGCTCGAAGCCGCCTCGCCCTTTTTAAATTCGTCCTTTGGGATCGGACCGGAGATCGCACAAACCGGCGAAGCCGGTCCTTCGATCTTTCCCGTCACTTCAGCGGGAGTTCGCCTGATGGCCAGCCCTTGGGAAGGCTGGACGATCGCAGGTGCGGTCCTCGACGGTGTGCCGGGAAGCCCTCTGGCGGAAACAGGAACGCACGTGGAGTTTAACGCGGGAGATGGAGTGCTCTTCGCGGCAGAGATCGCGCACACGCCAGAGAGCGCGGTAGCCACGAAACTCGGCATCGGATTGTGGGGCTACACGTCCGCGTTCGAGGATCTTGCTGAGTGCACGGCAGAGGGAAATGCGATTTGTCGGAGGGACAACGCCGGGCTCTATGCCATCGCGGAGGGGCCGATTGCGAGAGAGGGAATTTCGGCCTTCTTCCGCGTCGGAACAGCGAACGCGCACGTGAATCGATTCGACCTTTCCGTCGCAGGCGGGTTCAATATTGCATCGGTGTTCAACGAGGGGGACATCGCGGCGATCGGCTTCAGCACGGCGCGTAATGGATGGAAGTATCGGTTGGTCGGAGCCCCCGAGACGCTCGCATCGGAGACAGTCCTCGAAGCGACGTATCAGACTCCGCTGACATCATGGTTGACAATCCAACCGGACATTCAACTGTTCTTCGCTCCGGATGGCGATGCCGCGCGTGCGACGGAGGTTGTGGGAGGGCTGAGGATTTCGATGCTCTTTTAGACTACGTCTCCGCGATCACTTCCTGAACGATGCGGACGAAGTCTGCAGGATGGAACGGCTTCTGGATCGCGCGGAGTTGTTCTTCCTTGAGGAGATCCGTGATGACTTTTTCTGAGGTGTACCCGGAACAGAACACGGCTTTCACGGCGCTGTCAATCTTCTTCAATTCCACGTAGGTCTGCCCGCCGTCCATTTTCGGCATGATGAGGTCGAGGATGACCAGGGCGATCTCCCCCTTGTGCTGTTTGTACAGGTCGATCGCTTCGGTCCCGTCCGATGCGATGAGCACACGGAACCCGACATCCTCCAGCAACTCCCTCCCGAGTTCCTGCATCGTCAGCTCGTCGTCGACCAGCAAGACCAGTTCATTGTTCGACCGCCGCGCGGGCGTTTCCGTCCCCGGATGTGCGAGCGACGACTGTTCCTCGAGGGCAGGTAAATAGACGCTCATGACGGTGCCTTTCTGCTCCTCGCTCTCGACGACGACCGATCCTCCGTGATCCCTGGCGACATTGAACACGATCGCGAGTCCCATGCCCGTTCCTTTTCCCCGGCCGCGCGTCGAGAAGAACGGTTCGAAGATCTTCTCCCGCAGGTCTGCTGGAATCCCTTCCCCCGTGTCGGATACTTTGATCTCGACTCCGTACTGCGCGTCCTGCCGCAATAGCTTGGGGCTCATGTCTTCTCCGACCTTCCTGTTGCGCACGTCGACGGTCAACGATCCGCCGGCGGGCATCGCTTCCTGGGCGTTCAGACACAGATTGAGGACCAACTGGAACAATGAACCTTGTTCCCCCTTGATCTCGCGAAGTTCGTCATCCACAGTGAACGCGACCGCGATGTTCGCCGGGAAGTTGTTCCGAACGGTTCGCTCCACTTCCGCGACGACGGTGCGCAGGTTCATCGGAACGAGTTCCCGCTTCTTCTGGCGCGTGATCATCAGCAGGTTTGTGGCAAGCTCCGCGCCGCGGAGGGCGGATTTCTCGATCGTATCACCGTAGCGTTGAACCTTCGCCGGGTCGGTCGCGTACTTCTTCAGCTGGCCCGCAAAGCCAAGCACATTGTTCAGGATGTTGTTAAAGTCGTGCGCAATGCCGCCGGCGAGCGCTCCCAGACTGTCCATCTTCTGCGACTGACGTTGCTGTTCGTCTCCCAGCCGCTCTTCGGTGGTGTCGATGATGAATCCCTTGATCTCGACGATCTCTCCCTTTTCGTTGAACGTCGCCGAGACGCTTTGGAGGAGGAGTACGCGTCTGCCGTCGCTCCGACGACCCTCGACGCGTTGCAGGATCACCTTCTTCTCTTCGCGAAGGCGCCGGTCCAGTTCCCCCTTGTACGCCGGATCGGGAATCAGGGCGAAGAGATTCTGGCGCTGCGCGGTGGCCGCATCGGGATACCCGAAGACTTGGGCGAACGCCGGATTACACATTTGAAGGGACCCGTCAAACCGCGCGATGAACGCCCCCGCCAGGTCTTCCTCGAAGAACGTCCGATACCGTTCCTCACTTTGTTTGAGACTTTGTTCCATGCGCTTGCGGTCGGTGATATCCTCCTTAACCGCCAGAAAGTGCGTCAGTTCGCCGCGTTCGTCGCGGATGGGGAGGATCATCGCCGATTCGAAGAAGAGCTCGTTGTTCTTCCGCCGGTTGAGAAATTCCCCCTTCCACTCCTTCCCGGCGGCGATCGTCTCCCAGAGAACGCGATAGTCGTCCCGCTGCGTCAGTCCGGATTTTAGGAACCGGGGATTCTTGCCGATGACCTCCTCACGAGAATACCCCGTCACTTCGCAGAACCGCGGATTGACGTATTCCAGATTTCCCTGCCGGTCCGTGATCATGATGGTGCTGGGGCTCTGCTCGATCGCCAGGGACAGCTTCCGATGTTGTTCCTCAACCCGTCTGCGTTCGGTGATATCCTCGGCATACAGGACGATGCCGCCAATGGTCCCGTTCGCGTCGTACCACGGACGACAGTCCCACCGGCTGTATCCGATGGATCCGTCCGTACGTTCGTACGGTTCGCCGTCGGAGCTCTCGACGGCACCGGCCAGACATCGTTGGTGCACACCGCGCCAGACCTCCGGAATGTTCGGAACGAGGTCGTAGTGCGATCGTCCGAGATACGTGTTCTCATCCAGTCGGGCATTCTCGATGAAGCTTTTGCTCGCCATGAGATACCGCATCTCACGATCGAAGACGGCCACTTCGAGCGGATTGTGTTCGACGATGTACCGCGTCAGTCGCTCGCTGGCGAACACGGCCTCGTCGAGCCGCTGCTGCGTGGTCATGTCGCGCACGATCGCGCCGATCCGCGAACCCTGTGCCGTGCGCACCGGGAATACCCGCAGTTCGGCGAACCGTCGCTCGCCGGAGGGCAGCTCGAGTTTGAGATTGAACGGACGGTTGTACAGGCGCGACACGTACGCATCGACCGCACCCGCGAATATGCGTTTGATCTGTTCACGCCGCCGATCCGCATCCTTCCCCCCAATGCTCCAGACGCCGAGCAGCACGTCCACGAACGACTTCCCCATGACATCGTTCCGCTGAAGGTTGGTCAGCGATTCGAGTGCGGGGTTCCACTCCAGGATGTGTCCCCGTTCGTCGACCAGGGTGAATCCGTCGGAGGATTGTTCCACGACCGTCCGGAACTTCTCCTCATTCCGACGCAACTCGTCTTCCACGCGCACGCGCTCGCCGATATCGCGGAAGAACACCACCATCTTCCGCTCACCGGTTTGAAACGCATGGATCTCAAACGC
>JALONE010000137.1 GCA_025455125.1 Bacteroidota bacterium | reverse complement strand
AGCAAAGGTGACGAGCGACCCCTTGCCGACGGTGCGGGGGAATCGGATGCAGCTCATTCAGGTGTTCCAGAATCTGATCGGCAACGCGCTGAAGTTTCGAGGGGATCGCGCGCCGCGTATCCATGTTGGCGCGAGTCCGGGGGATCACGGATGGGAGTTCACCGTTGAAGATAACGGCATCGGCATCGATCAGCAGTTCTTCGACCGGATCTTCGTCATCTTTCAACGCCTTCACGCGAACCAGGAGTATGAGGGGACAGGGATCGGGCTTGCGGTGTGCAAGAAGATCATCGAACAGCACGGAGGCCGCATCAGCGTTGCCTCCGAGACGGGGAAGGGGACAATATTCACGTTCACGATTTCTGACGGAGAACAGAAGCAATGACCACCTTGGAAACAGCGGCGCGGCCGGTCGAGATCCTCCTCGTCGAGGATAATCCCGCTGATGCCCGCCTCGTTCGGGAAACGCTCAAGGACGGCCGGATGGAAACAAATCTGACCGTTGCAAGAGATGGCGTTGAGGCCATCGAACGATTGGCTGATGCGGAGCACTATCGCCCGGATCTCATCCTGCTTGACCTGAATCTGCCACGCAAGAACGGGTTGGAGGTGCTCGAAGAGATCAAACAGCACGAATCATTGCGCAGCATCCCGGTCATCGTGATGACCACGTCCGAGAGCGATCAGGACATCCTGCGCGCCTACAACCTGCACGCGAATGCGTTCATCACCAAGCCTGTCGATCTTGATCAGTTCACAGAGGTTGTGAGAAAGACGGAAGATTTCTGGTTCACGATTGTGCGTCACCCATTGAGGAGGGGTTGAGATGTCGACACCCGTTCGCATACTCCTCGTGGAGGACAATCCCGGCGATGCGCGCCTCGTCCGCGAACTGTTGAAAGAGGACAGCGCATTTCCGTATGAGCTGATTCATGTTGAAACGTTCGCCAGGGCCGCGGACGCATTGGGGCAGGGACCGGCCGATGTCGTGTTGCTTGACTTCTCGCTCCCCGATGGTCAAGGGGTGCGGTTGCTCCAGAATGTCGCCGACGTCGATCCGAACGTCCCCATCATCATCTTCACCGGGCTGGACGATGAGAAGGTCGGTCTGGAAGCCGTTCGAGAGGGAGCGCAGGATTACTTGGTCAAAGGGCAGATCGATGGTCGTCTGCTCATCCGGACGATCCGCTACGCCGTTGAGCGAAAGCGGATGCAGATCGAACGGGAGAAGTTGTTTGCGGAACTCCAGGATCTCTTCCGCCAGGTGAAGACGCTCCGCGGACTATTGCCGATGTGTGCCTGGTGCAAAAAGATCCGCGACGACGAGGGAGAATGGGTCGCGCTGGAGACGTACATTGTCGAACATTCGAACGCAGACGTCTCCCACGGCATCTGTCCCGAATGCGCCGCGAAGGTGCACAGCCGAGTCGTGGCGAAATAGGGCATAGCAGTCCCGGATTCGGTCCCGGACCAAGTCCGGGAATCTCCCCGAGGATCACCCTGGGAATCTCCCCGGGAACGACCTTGGAAGACTGGGACAAGAATTTGGCACGACTCCCGGCTCATTGGCTCCCCGGCTCATTTTCTTGACTCTTGCCCAATTCCTCTCTATATTTTTTCGCTCTCTCACCACCCGTTGTACGCACTCTTCTTGAGTCTGCCATGCTCACGGAATTCGGAAAAGCCTTCATTTTCATCCTCCTTGGGGTCGTCTTTGTGGCAGTTGGCTTGTTTGCCGCTTGGATCCTGCGTCCCCACCGCCCGTATGTCGGCAAGAACGCGACCTATGAATGCGGCGAAGAACCAGTCGGCGATGCCTGGGTCCGGCTGAATGTCCGCTTCTATGTCGCCGCGCTTGTCTTCCTCATCTTCGATGTCGAAGTGGTCTTCCTCTTCCCGTGGGCCCTCGTCTATCGGGAACTGGGGATGTTCGCCTTCCTCGAAATGGCCGTCTTTCTCGCCATTTTGTTCGTCGGCTATGCATACGTCTGGGTGAAGGGCGACCTCGCCTGGGATAAGCCGGCCCCGGAGATTCCCACCGTCAAACGATCTCCGAACCCCGCGGCGCAACACCCGGCCGTTTCCTGACCACACCGGATAATCGGGAGAATCACACCAGTGGCACTTCTGCATCAGCGTTTCGAGAACGACAACGTCTTCGTCGTGCCGTTCGATAAGTTCCTCAATTGGGCTCGCCTCTCTTCCATCTGGCAAATGCAGTTCGGACTCGCGTGCTGCGCCATCGAGATGATGGCCGCGTCTGCTTCCAACTTCGACATCATGCGCTTCGGCGTCATTCCGCGTGCGACGCCGCGCCAGGTCGATGTGATGTTCGTTGCCGGGACCGTGACGATCAAGATGGCCACGCGCATCAAGCGACTCTACGACCAGATGCCGGAACCCCGCTATGTCATCTCCATGGGAAGCTGTGCGAACTGCGGCGGCCCGTACTGGGAGCACGGCTACCATGTTCTGAAAGGCGTGGATCGGGTCATCCCTGTCGACGTCTACGTTCCCGGATGCCCGCCGCGTCCCGAGGCGCTCCTCGAAGGTATCATCAAACTGCAGGAAAAGATCCGCAAGGATTCCTATCTCCGCAAACCCGCGAAGTGATCTCATGACCGCACAAGACATTCACGACAAGTTGAAGGCTGCATTCGGCGACGCGGTACAAGACGCGAAGCTCGATGCGATGCAGCCATGGATCCGCATTGCGCCGAATCGCACCGCAGAGATCTGCGCGTGGCTTCACGATCAGCCGGAGATGAAGCTCGATTATCTCATGTGCCTGAGTGGAATGGACTACAACAACGGAAAGCTTGGCGTGGTGTACCATCTCAGCTCGATCGAGCACAAACACAAGATCGTGCTCAAGACGGAATGCCCGAAGGAAGATCCGCATGTGCTGACCGTGAGCGGCGTCTGGGGAACCGCAAACTGGCATGAGCGCGAAGCCTACGACATGTATGGGATCATCTTCGACGGTCATCCGGACCTGCGCCGTCTGTTGATGCCGGACGACTGGGATGGCCATCCGCTTCGCAAGGACTACAAAGTGCAGGAATTCTACCACGGCATGAAGGTCCCGTACTAACGGTCCCATCGGACTCCGACCTATGATCGAAGCAAAGACACTTCCGACCAACTACGTCACGAAACCCGGCGCGATCAAGAGCTCCAGCGGGAAGACCCTCCGCACGGAGGAAATGATCGTCAACATGGGCCCTCAGCATCCGTCCACGCACGGCGTGTTGCGTCTCGAGATCATCATCGACGGCGAGATCATCAACGACGTCATTCCGCACATCGGCTATCTCCACCGGTGCTTCGAGAAACATGCGGAACATATGACCAACTATCAGCAGGTCATCCCGTATGCGGACCGGATGGATTACTGCTCGGCCATTACCAACGAATGGGCCTTTGCGCTGGCGGCCGAGCGGATGCTGAAGATCGAGGTCCCCGAACGGGTCGAGTACATTCGCGTCATCATGGCGGAACTTCAACGGATCGCCAGCCACTTGATCGCCGTCGGAACCTACGGCATTGACGCCGGCGCCTTCACCCCCTTCCTCTATTGCTTCATCGACCGCGAGAAGATCCTCGACCTGTTTGAAATGACCTGCGGCGCCCGCCTCCTCTATAATTATGTCTGGATCGGCGGACTGTCCCACGATTTGCCCCCGAAGTTCGTCGAGCAGACGAAAGAGTTCTGCACATACTTCCGTCCGCGGATCAAGATGATCAACGATCTTTTGACGTACAACGAGATCTTCGTGAAACGGACCGCAAACGTCGGCGTTCTGCCGAAGGACGTTGCCATCAATTATGCCGCGAGCGGCCCGATGCTTCGCGGGTCGGGCATCAATTGGGACCTCCGCCGCGACGATCCGTATTCGGTCTACGACAAGCTGGAGTGGGAACCTCAGATCGGAAAAGGAGAGGTGGGAGCGGTGGGGGATTGCTGGGACCGGCACATCGTTCGCATGCGGGAAATGGAGCAAAGCCTGAACATCATCGAGCAGGCGCTCGCGAAACTGCCGGAGGGGAATGTGCAGGCAGCGCTTCCGAAGCGCATCCGTCCCGACAAGGATGCGGAAGTGTACGTTCGAACCGAGACGCCGCGTGGTGAACTGGGATTCTATATCGTCAGCGACGGTACGGCCAGCCCATTTCGCGTCAAGGCGCGCGGCCCGGCGTTCGTGAACCTGAGCGTTCTCCCCGAGATTTCCCGCGGGGCCATGTTGGCCGACTTGGTGCTCATCGCCGGCAGCGTCGACATCGTTCTGGGTGAAGTAGACCGATAGCAGGACTAATCCGCAATCCGCATTCAGCAATCTGAAATCGGAATTCGAAATGGAATGGCTTATTGAATTTTGGAATAGCGTTCCTCCTCTTGTTCAGGGAGTGGTCCTCGCAATTCCACCGCTTGTCTTCATCATCCTGTACGCGCTTGTCGTTCTCTATATGGAGATGAAAGTGGCGGCACACATCCAGGACCGCGTGGCGTACATGCGAACCGGTTGGCACGGCGTGCTGCAGCCGATCGCGGACATGGTGAAGCTGCTGCTCAAAGAGGACATCATCCCGTCGGCGGTCGATAAGGTGTTTTTCCGCGTTGCGCCGTACGTCGTCTTCGCGGGGACGTATGCGGCTTTCGCCGTTCTCCCGTTCTCCAGCGCCTACATCGGCGCGGACCTGAATCTCGGCGTGTTTTTCCTCGTGGCCATTTCGTCCCTTGTCGTCGTCGGCATTTTGATGGCGGGATGGGCGTCGAACAACAAGTGGGCGCTG